>NZ_JALKBB010000018.1:0-123858 GCF_023016025.1 Arenibacter sp. S6351L
GCTTTCGCTAAACTTGCTTTTCTTCATGTGACAGTTAAAATTTAAAATTAATAAATTCGAATTTTATACTGTCCTATTTTTAGGGAAGGCTACAATAACACTAAAGAACAACAAATAATATCTTTAGGGTTCTGACTTGGTTTTGAGTGTACAAATAGGTGTGCAAAACGAAATAAAATTTTATAAATAATTGTAAAACAGTGCTTTGGGCATAGGTGGTTAAGTCTGCCACCCCGACTAAGAAAATCCGATCACGAAAGTGATCGGATTTTTTGTTTTCCGACGCGTAGTGCCACTGGGCACTTAAGCGTCGGAAAACAAAAAATACGTACAGGCGCCAGCCTGTGTCGGATTATTTTGAGCACCGAACCCTAAAAAGGATCACCGAGCACAGCGAGGTAATCCTGTAAGGTGTAGACCTAATTTCAGTGCGCAGCACCACTGGGCACTTAAGCGTAGGAAAACAAAAAAGACGTACAGGCGCGAGCCTGTGCCGGATTGTCTTGAGCAACGATTCATAAGCAGGATCACCGAACGCAGTGAGGTAACCCTAGCTCGAACCAACTAGTATTTATAGTTGGCACGTCTAGGCACTTAAGCGTAGGAAAACAAAAAAGACGTACAGGCGCGAGCCTGTGTCGGATTATTTTGAGCACCGAAACCCTAACAGGTTCACCGAGCACAGCGAGGTAATCCTGTAAGGTGTAGACCTAATTTCAGTGCACACCACCACTGGGCACTTAAGCTTAGGAAAACAAAAAATACTTACAGGCGCCAGCCTGTATCGGAAAATAACGGTCAGACCACATCAAACTATGTTAGCGGTAATGCTATGAACCATTTAGAGATTGACTCCCAGGTTGTAAGGTGAATATTAAAAACAATTATACTGTGAACAATAATGTATAAACCCAAGATTAACGGAAAAACCCATCTCCCTTTTTTTTGTTTTCGCTCTTTTATGATTAGTATGATTATTAAGGAATATAGTATAAACATTGCTACTGCATAAGCTTCAGGCAGTGGTATAATGGCATAGTTAATGAACCTTACCAGTGCAGGTTCTATAAATACAATTCCGGTCGCAATCATTGCCCGTGCATGAATTTCCATGTTTTTCCTATAAGTAATTGCTATTAAATATGCGGTACCTAGAATTATTAAGTCCTTAAATGGTACAAATAATGCCATATCCAAATTTTCGTTATTTAATTTATTCCTGCTATGCATTAATAGCAGGATCGATATAAACATAAGTGGAAATAATATATAAGAACCCTTACCGATCCATTTATGAATCGTCAATTTCCTTCTCCTAATTAGTATTGGTTGTAGGATTAGTGTCAGCATCCAAAGAGACATCAATATGGTGTGGAAATGAAAATAAAAAGTAAAGTCGCCCGTGCCATTAAAAAATTCAGAAAAATATGAAGGCCAAAAACCGAGGATGACCAATGCTATGAGTCCTATAAAATAGTAACCAGATTTATCAAAGCGAGTAATTGATTTTGTTGATTTCATTGCTGTAGACTTTTTTATGCTATGGGAATCCGTAGAAAGATTTTGGTGAATAATGGATGTATTCTTTATAAAATAAATTACTGTTGCTCGAAAGCTATATTTTAAGATAGATTATATCTGTATTATACACTGTGAGCCAAAGTTGCGGATAATTTGGATTTTTTAGGAAATTGTATTTCCTATAAACAGTGCCCTACATTTTTCTATTGAAATATACCTAGGTGAATTCTGATTTTTGGTCCCTTTAAAAAAACATATTCAAGTAAGTAAGGTGCCGTCATATTTTGCCTATTTCTTACATATAGATACTTTTATGATCAATATCCAGTTCATCAACTACGAGATTCTGAAGGGTTTTAAGTTCTCTAGAATCACGGATATGTTGTTCTTGATTGTATTCCATTTCCGCCAAAACCTCAAAGACAAAATTCACTTCTCCATGTTCGTTCCAATCTTTTTGCAAACTTTTATTTCTGTGTTTGCCCCATTTTAATTCCATTTTGTGCCTATTCCATTTGGATACCATATCGATACTGTTATCGATCATAACCCTGTTGTTGATGTTGTTTCTAATTTGAAAAACGCCCATCGGCTTCTTAATTTGCCTATATTCTTCCCTGAGTTCTTTTTTGGTTTTCATGCCAACTATTTCAATTGTATTATTGGTTTTGCAAATCCGCACAAAAGAATTTTACCAAATTCACTATATGTAGATTCTATTTTTCCTTTTCCTTTATTTCACATCCGTGCGGTAAACTTTTAAGCTGATTTTCTATGGACTCCCCATCGATTAATGCCCAATGTTCAATAATTTTTCCTTCTTTAATCTTAAAATATCTAAAGCCGGATATGCTCAATTCCTTGCCAGTTGCCTCTATACCTCTCCAGGTTCCGATATGTTTTAGGTTCATTATAATTCTTACAACGCTCTTATGACCTTCCGTTATTTGGTCTTCTATTACGGTATTATGTTTAAAGGCCATATCCGTGGCCAAAATCCATTTTTTAAGTCCTTCCTTGTTTGCTACCATGGAGGAAGGCAAAGAATAATCTTTAAACTCGGGATGTATGAACTTATCCAATTCATCAAAATGTTTATGATTCCATATTTGCTCAATAAAGCTTGTTGCTATATTCGAATTTTCCATTTGTTTTTATATCATTTATAATAATTGAATCAATTTTCCGTAAAGTTTTTTGCAAAACACAAAAAAGAAAGTATCGGAATAAATACTTGCAAGGTTTAATTTCATATTCGTTCCTTGACGATTATTTGGGGTTATAAAGTTTCACCACTTAAAATCAATTGATATGCTTGTTCATAACCTGAGGCAGTCGAGTCTTCATCGTGACTAATTTGGGCAAGTCTATCTATTGATCCAATAATGCTTTTTTCAACTTGCAATAAAGATAATTCTGTATTTGTCCCATCAAATAGGTTACTTAATTCACCATTCAAATGATGTCCATTGGTAGCTAAAAAGGATCGATAATCGGAAATGACCTCGCTAATGATGGATTTTAATTTTTTGTGTTCTTTTTGTACTTCGGAAAGTTCAATTGTTGCTCTATTTTTATGTTTCAAAGCATAGTCTTTTTTTAACTGTTTTACTTTTTCAGGGTCAGGATATTTTCCCCAGTAATCTGTTACTATAAGGGGGATTTTTTTATACAGTTGATCATAGCTTTCATTCAATTCCGCGTGATTTCCAGAACTGCTCTTTGCTTGGTGGATTCGTGTACTGCATGTTTCATTGGCCTCGTATAATCTGGACGTGGTCTTGCTAACAAAAGTGTTAATATCCTGGGTGTTATTATTGATCTTGGTGTCTTTTAATCGGTTTATATGGGCCTCATGGGAATCGTCCAAATCACCTGCAACTATTTTTTTGTTGATAATATCTTCTTTTCCCTGAGTTGTCATGATATTGTATTTGACCGCCATTTGCTTTGCATATTCGGGATCATTCATCATCCGTTGCAGGTCCGCTTCCGTAAAGGGGCTCAAATTGGAAGAGGACATATTGGATGCCATTGCTTTTTTAGCGGCAACCTCACGTTCCCCATCGCTCATTTTCATAACCCTATCCATGCCTCCCATGCGTTGGATCATTTCATTTTGGTTGGCTTGATTTTTATATCCATCCCCACCATTCTTACTGTTATATGCGTGGACTTTTGAAGCGTAATGGGACTCAATCTGGTTTGCATATAATTCCATTTGCTTAATAAAGGCATCATATTGCAATTTAAGTTTGGAATCACCTTCGCAGTGGATACTTTTATTGCATACATATTGAAATGCGGCTTCTGGACTGGTTTGTAATACTGGTACTGCATTCAATAGCGCATAATAATCTGCATTTCCAAGTACCGATGAGGTGGATTTTTGGGAAAATACATGACCTGTTGATAATAAAATTAGCGTTAATAATGTTGTTTTCATTTGTTGTTTTTTATTGTTATTGATGATATTAATTGACAAATCCAAAAGCAAGGGCCATAAAACCAAATGCACCAAAAACAGTATGGATCAGTATAGCAATGGTGGTATTCTGTCTTAATTGGGCAACAGCGGGCAAAATGAAGAAGATGGGAAAGGACACAAGGATTAAATCGAGCCCCATGGGTAGATGCCATAAAGTCCAGAATATACCTTGAACAAACCATGCCCATTTTCCCAGTTGCAATTCCTGTCTCGGTAGTATGTATCCTCTCCAAAGAAATTCTTCACCCAAAATATTGAAGAAGAAAAATAACGTCCAAACATAAAGAATCCAAATGTTATGACTCACAAGGGGCATATTTCTAAAAAAAAATGGCATTGCATCAATCCCCATCTTTGGCATTATTATTTTGGCTGTCAAATAAGAGGAGGTGCATAGTATAATAAAGGTAATAATGGTATATACCCAGTCTTTTTTAGATAATTTATTGATTCTCATTCTAAAAAAAATAGCTTTAATTTTATTGGAAGTACTTTCGTTTTTAGATAAGAAAATTGACATAATAAACATTGGAATTAACGCAATTCCACCAACGCTAATGAAATAGATGACCTCAATGGGCAATAGACTATTGGTTTCAAATAGGGGGATTATCAATTGGCAGGCTATATAATTCAAAAGGGTTGGTAAGCCACAGAAAAAAATATAATCCTTCCACTGTAGAGGGTTTACAACTTTCATTAATTACTTATATTTTCAAAGTCAACTTCTTCTATTTTTTTTATTTGATTTTTTCCCAATGCGTCTGGCATACATCGCAATAGGGTATTTCGTATTGCTATGAGATTATGCGCTTCCAATTGTGCCAATTTGCCAATTTGTCTTGACTTATCGATAATCCATTTTGTTCTTTTGAGCCTATGTTTTTCGAACCTTAAAAAAGCATGTTCATAATTTGAAATCTCGGACATACTTTTTGCAATTATTACCGCATCTTCTATAGCTTGGCGTGCCCCTTGCCCCATATTGGGTGTTGTAGCATGGGCAGCGTCCCCAATCAGTACGATACGTCCAAAAGCAAAATGGTTCAATGGTATTATATCACATATATCATTCTGAATTAAGTTGGCATTAATGGATGCCTTTAGAATTTTAGGTATGTGCCAATGGTATTTTTTAAATCGATTGTAGATATCCACAACTTGATAGGACTTAAAATGAGGCTCCTCAGCGGCTGCATTGACGCAGGCAAACCAATACAGGTAATTATCTGCAAGGGGCACTATACCGAACCTACCATTTGCGCCCCAAGTTTCTGATGCTTCGTTTACTAGCAGCTGGGGATTTTTAATGATTGCTCTCCAACAGGTATATCCCGAATATCTGATTTTGGCGTCAGGGACCAGCTGTTGCCTTATAACGGAGTGTATGCCGTCTGCAACAATAACATAGTTGGAAAGATATGTGCTTCCATCTTCAAATTTTAGTTTAACAGCAAAATCCGTACTCTCAAAAGATTCTATTCGTTTGCCCAAGTGAATTGTTGACGGATCAAGTTTTGATAATAATAACTGATGTAGGGTGGCCCTATGTATTGAAAAAGTTCTACTGCCTAATTCCTTATCGAAATTTGTTTTTGAGATTATTTTTCCAAATGGATCATAAATGGAAAAAGAGGGCAAAAGTTTACCTTGACCTAAAACCTCTTCATATATGCCAAGTGCCTTAAAAGCCTTCATGGCATTTAGTCCCAACCCTAATCCTGCCCCTACAGGCTCTATTTTATTGGTTGCTTCAAAAATTTGAGTCTTAATTCCGATTCTGTTGAGTGCTATAGCGGTGGTAAGTCCGGCTATACCTGCTCCTATAATTGTTACTGTTTGATGTTCCATAGTGAATGCAAATTTGGGTTACTTCCGTAAAACATATCTTTACATATGTTAAAAAACACCTCCCTTACTGCGAACTGTTTTATTGTTGAAGTCGTAGACAATTAAGGGTGAACTTAAAAATTACCGAAAGACTTGCTGAATATTATGCGGTATAAAGGCATTCTACAAAAAAGTAGCTATCCATAAATAAATTGTGTAGCTGCTGTTTATATGGTTGGAAGCTAGAGAATGGCAACATTGGTATAGTAATCGCCGTGAAATAGGAAGAAGGAGCACCAAGTTCAAAAAATGATCGGTTGTGGAATAAGTACCGTATGGAATTCCGGTTAAGTGGGATATATCATTTTTATAAGCACTATTGAATACCGGCCCTAATTCTACTAATACTAACCTGGGTAGTGCCTAGGTAGGAAGCTATGTAATGAAGAGGGCATCTGTTCATAATCCCGGGGTATTTTTTTTCCATGATTTCATAACGCTCTTTCATACTGTAGAATCGAAGGCTTGCTATACGTTGTTGTTCTTCCAGTAAGGCCAATCCCATGAGTTTTCTCGCATTATGTTCCAAAGCATGGTACTTTGCACATAGTTTTTCAAAATCAGCTGACAAAAAATGAAATATTTCTGAATCCTCAATTAATTGGATGCCTTTATCACTCGGAAGCCCGGTCAATAAACTTGGAACTGCCCCAATAAATTGGCCGTCTATTGCAAAATAATCTGTTACATCTTTATCATCATGAAAGTAAAATGCACGTGCCAATCCGCGTTGAACAAAAAACATGGATTTGGCATACTTACCAATTTCCAATAAAGCTGTATTTTTTGGAATTAGGTCATATGAAATGATTTTTTCAAAATCCTCAATAACATCATTTTTTAATGGTGAAAGCGAGTGAAACAAACTGATTATTGGATTGGGATTCATAGGGCAATGATTTAGGTTTAGCATTTAAAATGTATTATTTGCAAAAACTGTTTCAAATTATTTGTTATTAGTAATACTCTACTGATAATTGTTACATTCCCTGGAATAGAATGTTGAAGTTTGTTAAGGATGCCGCACGTTTCTAGATTGTAATATTACCTTTAATTTTACTTGTGTTCTAAAGGAAGCCCAAAGGAGGAAGTCCATCTATATTTTATAAGTGAGGGCTCTGCAAAGTGTATTAGCTTGGTTTTGGGGGTAGGGGGGGGTACAGTATGGTCCTGTTTCTGCCCTTTATTTACCGATTATAATACCATACTCTGCTGGTATGACCACTCCAGAAAATCCATTTGTAAACCCATAGAATATTACCAAAATAGTTATTAATCCCATAATTAAAATAAGGTAAGATTGTTTCCTTGGTTCAACTCCGAGTATATTCCATTTCATTTTTTTGCTATGGATAGCCGAAACATGAAGGAAAAATGAAATCATGGCAAGACCATAATATGGTATGAAAAATATATTTACAGGGAATACATTTAGACCTGCTGCTCCAAAATAAAAGTTAGTATCCAAATTTAAAAATAGTCTCCCAAATAGTACGGCACTTGAATGTATCAATAAGAAAAATGCGAGGTAAAGCCCAGTCCAAATTTTCGATTTTTCAAAAAAGTCGGAGACCTTTTTTCGTTTTTTTAGGAAAAGTTTTACTCCTGAAAAAATTTGAACTACAATTGTGGCAAGTAGGATAGTTTCAGCGATGGGATTTCGATAAACCACCCTTAGATGATTCATCATTTCAATATGGGCATTTGCTCCGTAAAGACCAAATAAATGATTAAATAGATGCGTTCCCACGAAAATTGAAATTATAATTCCAGAATAATAATGTAGTTTTTTTATGTTCATATTATTGGGTTGTGGCAAACAACAGTCTATCGGAATAATTTTAGAATTATTATTACTGTTTTTTACTGTGAAAATAGCACAAGTAAAGTAGTAAAATGCAAATTTGTGACAATGCCAAAGCAAAGCATTTAACATAGGTTAAATTGTGTTGAATACTTATCTTTTAAATATGTTATCTAATTAGTTTTATTGGGGTTTTGTCATTTTGAAAAGAATAAAATCAGTCATTATTGGTTGAATTCCACTCATTCTGAATTCAGTGGCTATTTGTGCTCTATGATAATTTGAATGATTGATAATTTGGAACAAAATATCCAAAACACTGTTCTGGAAATATTTGCCGTTTGTAGTCTTCCAGTCAATCAACTGATCTAACTTGTATATGGACAGTATTTCTATGGATTGGTCAAAGTTTAACCTTTCGTACCCTTCCAAATCAGAGACTTCATGTATTGTCCATGCGTCAAACAATTCTGTATTGTTCAAATTAAATTTAGCATTCCAGATTTGATGGACATTTATAATATGGCTGATAAGCTTAATGGTTTTTGCGGAAATTTGGCTATGATTTTCGGTTATTGCCGAAATAATAGCATTATTTTGATGGTTGGTGTATTGAAATAGCTCCTGGACAAAGGGTTTCATTGGACAATAATTAAACATATAAACGATTTGATTTTCGAACCTATATTTTTTGTGTTTCCAAAACCTTATTTTAATCGTGATATTACTAAGGTGCTGACATCTCTTTTAAGGGATTCCTTCTTAATATTTGCAAATGGATAGAACTAAATTAGTAAAAGAAAATATAATAAAAGGTAATCTTCAGGATTTTGAGAGTACCCGGAAAACACAGAAATAATCAAGTCGGCTATCTGTGGTTTTGTTTGGCAGCAAAATTTATGGACTGAAGACTACAATTCTAAAATTCCCGAAGAAATTAATTAATAGGTAGCCTAACCATACTTTATAAAAACTTGTGATTGAAATATCTTTTCTTTTTACGGTGCTCTTAATTATGGAACACAATTTTTTTGATGGGTATAACTGAGTTTTTTTGTTTCCAATGTGCATTGTAACCGGGTACTTGTGCGGAGGACATCACAAAACAGGAATTATTAAATATGGGCAATTCGTACCATTCTTACGCCAACTATGGCCCGTGTTTTTATACCTTAGCACTTTTAAGCCCATGAATATTGGCTTTGGCAAATCAACAACGCTATTTTGTTACCTATTAAATGGAGT
The DNA here is from genome assembly GCF_023016025.1 of Arenibacter sp. S6351L. Lineage (NCBI taxonomy): Bacteria > Pseudomonadati > Bacteroidota > Flavobacteriia > Flavobacteriales > Flavobacteriaceae > Arenibacter > Arenibacter sp. S6351L. Next base: position 8,949 of record NZ_JALKBB010000018.1, read on the forward strand.
AAATCTTCCGGATTGGATTTTAAAAAGGCGGTACTTTTTATGGTCATCAGCACCTTTTCATTTGCCTTGATGAATGTTTCCGTAAAATATTTGGCCCGTATCCCAACATTCCAAATTGTATTTTTTAGATGTTTTGGTTCGTTCGTATTGGCTACCACTTTTATTTTGGTCAAAGGGATTCCAATATTTGGTAACAAACGAAGATTAATGTTGTTAAGGGCTGGGCTCGGCTTAACGGCTATGAGTCTGTTCTTTCTTTCTCTAAAATACTTAAATGTAGGTACAGCAGTTTCATTACGCTATATAGCCCCTATTTTTGCCGCTATTTTTGCGGTTTTCCTGTTAAGGGAAAAGTTGAAAAATATTCAGTGGGTTTTCTTTCTTACGGCCTTTGCAGGGGTATTGGTTTTAAAAGGATTTGACGGCAACATTAATACCACAGGACTAACTTTAATTTTAACTGCTTCTGTTTTTAGTGGAATGGTCTACGTGGTTATTAGAAAAATTGGAGTTTCAGATCATCCTGCAGTTGTAGTAAATTATTTTATGTTTGTAGGAACCGTTATAGGCGGACTTTTGGCTATTGCCGTTTGGGTACGGCCCATGGGTTACGAATGGGTATTTTTAATCCTGTTGGGTGTCTTTGGTTTCATGGGGCAATTATATATGACCAAGGCATTTCAAATTGCAAAAACAAACCTTGTTGCCCCATTAAAATATATTGAAGTGATTTTTACAATTTCCATTGGTGTTTTATGGTTCAGTGAGGCGTATACTATTTATAGTTTCATAGGGCTATTTATGATCATTTCGGCTTTGGTGTTGAATACTTTGGTGAAGAAGGATTAAATATCCGCGTTTCGCAACCTTGATGATAGAAGTATATAGTTATACTTTCACTTACAAATGGGATTATCTAGCTTATGAGTCTTCTTTTTTAAATACATATCTAAAAATAGACTACAAATCGCAAATAAGTTTTAGCTTTGTTTTTGAAATGGGGTGCTTGCCATTAAGGGTGGGCTGAGATGATACCCAGGAGTTTTGGCTCCGAACCTGATCCGGATAATGCCGGCGTAGGGATTTTAGTTCGATGTTGCACCACTGCAAGTCGGTACTTTCTTCATCTTCCCATTTCATAAATAAAGTTAGGGAATCGATGGAGAATTTTTTTACACACCTTACATGGTTGCAGGCATTGGGAACAGTCCTTGGAGTAGCGCAAGTGCTTTTGGCAAGGAATAATAATATCCACAACTATTTATTTGGAATTGTTTCCATACTAATTGGCATTTGGGTACTATACCAAACTAAACTGTATGCGGATATTGTACTACATCTATACTATTTGTTCATGAGTATCTACGGTTGGCTTTATTGGAAGTATGGTAGGCAAAAAGAAGAAACCCCTATTACTTACTCGGAAAAAACAGAACAAATAAAGGCGGTTGGGATTGTGATTGCCTGTTTTGCTCTGATGGTCTATTGGTTAAGGTTTTATACCAATTCGGATGTCCCTATCTGGGATGCGGCTGTAAGTGCCTTTGCCTGGGCCGGAATGTGGCTCATGGCAAAAAGAAAGATGGAGAACTGGATCTACTTAAATATTAGTAATATTATTTCAATTCCCTTGCTCTTGTACAAAGAACTTTATATTTATGCGGGCTTGACCATTTTCTTGTTTATAGTGGGGACGTCGGGATATTTTAAATGGAGAAAATTAATTATAGATGACACAAGTGGACAACCTGCACAAGCTTAGAAGACTAAATTGGGGAGTTGATGTATTTCCACAAGATGTTTTGGATTGGATCAACAATGAAAACCTATGGAACATATGGGTTCCTAAAACTTATGGAGGTTTGGAACTATCCCTAACAGAGGGACTGTCCAGGCTTAGGGCATTGGCCAAGATTGATGCCAGCTTGGGATGGACCATCACCCTATGTAGCGGAGCCAATTATTTCATAGGTAACTTACAGCCGTCCAAGGCCCAGGAAATTTTTATGAAGGCAGGAGTCTCCCCTTGTTTGGGAGGAAGCGGAGGGGTTTTTGGTACGGCTGAAATGGTTGATGACCAATACAGAATTTCTGGAAAATGGCGCTATGCCACTGGCGCTCCCTACCTCACACATTTTACATTGAATGCGGAAATTTTGGAGAATGGTATCCAATTACGTAATGATGACGGGTCGCCAAGGGTACGGTCATTTGTGATTCCGAAAGATGCGGTGCAGATAATTGAAGACTGGAATACCATGGGCCTTCAAGCTACCGCCACCCATTCTTTTGCCGTTAAAGGTTATATGGCCCATAAGAGCTGTAGTTTCAGCTATAATGATCGCTATCTGCCTCACCCTATTTTTAAAATTCCCTTTGCTCTTTTTGCCGATTTAACACTTTGGATAAATTATATTGGTATAGCCGAACATTTATTGGAAGAAGCCCGTGCGGATATAGATAAAGGGAAGTTGAACGTTTTGGAAAATATTATTCTAGAGTCCGATCGTAAAATATTCCTATACGCCAGTGAAATTGAGAAAAGGATTATTGAAAAAAGAGATTTTGAGGAGGGTTATTTGGAAGGCATACACAATGTGGCTGTAATATCCGTGAAAGGAATTTCTAGGAATATAATAGAAATCTTCCCAAGTTTGGGTGTGAAGGCGAGTACAAAGGGCCATAAGTTAAACCAAATTTTCTGTGATTATTTTACGGCCACCCAACACCACATTTTTACAAAGTAGCTGAACTAGTTGTAACGAATATTCATGTTTCAAGGGTTTTGTGTGATTTTGAATATTATTTTAGAACTAATCCCATTAGTAATATAAATGTTTTGCCTAATTCTTTTGTAAAGCCACGAGTTCCTCCAAGGTTTCCTGAGCTTCTACATATTTTTTGTCGCTTTCAGACCGGTTGATGCTGGAAAGTGTGTGCCACTCCTTCATAAGTCCGTTGTATTTTTCTTGAAGCTTTTCTTCCTTGGATTTGTTTTTGAATATTCCGAACATGACTAATTTTTTAAGTGTTGAGTAATTTTAGAACTCATGGGATTGGTGTTGGAAAAAAAATAATCCACCAAACTACCTCTTTCGTCCACGAGATATTTTTGAAAATTCCATTTTACAGAAGAATTTTTAAGGCCATTTACAGCTTTGTTTGTAAGCCAACTGTATAAAGGATGTTGGTTTTTTCCTTTAACATCGATTTTTTCGGTTATTAGGAATTTTACCCCATAATTTACTTCACAAAATGTCTCAATTTCGGCAGCGGTGCCCGGTTCTTGGCCTCCAAATTGATTACAGGGCAATCCAATAACTACTAAATTGTTTTTATAAGAATCTTGTAGTTCCTGTAATTGCTTGTATTGGGGGGTAAAGCCACATTTTGAAGCCACATTTACAAATAGGATATGCGTGCCCTCAAAGTCTTTCAAATAAATGGGGCTGCCACTTAAGCTATTTATTTTGATATCATATATAGATTGCAAATCCATCTTTTCCTTGGGTTTGGAACTAGTGAATAAGGTTGCGGCAAATGTTTTGAGAGGATTCATACATTATATTTTAAACGTTACAATTCCATAGTCCATTTCAAATATTTGACCTGAGATCGAAGATGCTTTTTCAGACAATAGAAATTCGGCCATTTCCGCTACTTCCTTGGGGTTTAGGAAATTCTTTAAGGGATGACGCTCTTTAATATTTTCGATCATCTTCTCATTGCGCAGAAGTTTCGAAGCCAATTGGGTATCCGTAACAGTTGGTGCAATGGCATTAATACGTATGTTGGGTGCCAATTCCGCACCAAGGGATTTTACCAAACCTTCCACGCCGGATTTGGCTGCAGCAATACTGGCGTGGTAGGGCATTCCTAATTTGGAGGCCACAGTGCTAAAAAGTAAAATAGAGGGGCGATCAGCCTTTTTGAGCACATCCAAATACTTTTGCATGGCCTTTACGGCCCCAATAACATTGATTTCATAATCTTCCCTAAAGTCCTCTAAACTTAAACGTGCAAAAGGTTTTAAATTAATACTTCCGGGACAGTATACCAAGGCATCCATGGCCGTAATTTCCGGTAAATCGTCACTAAGAATATCAACATTATAATGTGTTAGGTTGGCGTGGGTATATTCGGGCGCCGACCTACTAAGGTTGATTACTTTATGGGAATCCACCATATTACCTACAATAGCCTTACCTATTCCTTTACTGCCTCCTACAATGACTATTGTCTTCATTTTTTTTAATGGTCTTAGATATTGGTAACCAAATGTTTGCCCTTTAACCTTTTTTCTACTTTACGTTTTATAGCGGTTAAACGCTTCATGATATCCATAATCTTATCATCCTTCTTACTTTTATAAATTTCATTCAAGCCCAAGATCAGTTCTTTTGCCTTTCTTGAAATTTCAATTCTGTCGCTTGTTGAAAGTGATCTTAATTTCCTTTGCTCAAATTCCAATGCTTCGTTGATGAGGTCCATAATTTTAGTGTTTAATGTAGTTTTGTAATTCTGCTATTTTTGATGGAGTATTAAATTTTCCTCCGTAATAGGAGGTTACGGTTGCGGATGTTTCATCTTTAATGCCCCTTGAAGACACACACAGGTGTTTGGCATCTATAATTACCGCAACGTCGTCAGTGCCCAAAATATCTTTCAAATCTTCTGCGATTTGATTGGTAAGGCGTTCCTGTACCTGTGGCCGTTTTGCGTAGTACTGTACAATTCTATTCAACTTGGACAAACCTATTACTTTCCCCGAGGAGATATAAGCTACATGGGCTTTCCCTATTATCGGTACAAAATGATGTTCGCAGTTGGAATAGAAGGAAATATTCTTTTCCACCAACATTTGATTGTACTGATATTTATTGTCGAATAATGCTATTTTTGGCTTGTTTGCCGGATTTAATCCAGAGAAAATCTCATCGATGTACATCTTGGCAACTCGCTCTGGAGTACCTTTCAGGGAATCGTCTGTAAGATCCAATCCCATTACGTCCATAATTTCCTCATATAATACGGCAATACGCTGTTTTTTCTCGGAGTCCGACAGTTTAAAGGCATCCGGTTTCATTGGGGTTTCCAAACCTGTATATAGATGGTCGTCACCAATTTCCCCATGGCTAAATCCATTTAATTTATGGCCATTCTTATTATTTGTAGTTAAGGTTTCTATGTTCATAAAATCTTTTTTATGTGCTGTACTTATGTACTCATACTATAAGTCAAAGCAACGTTATCGTTTTGAAATTGAGTTATTTGAAATCTGTTTTTGTCGAGAACATTTAAAGCGCCCTTGTTCAAAAGTCCTTAATTTTTGGTGCTTGGTGGCACGTCCTTGTACACGTTGGCGCCACATTTTAAAACTACTTGGTCTCATTTCCCGGCGCATAAGCTTAATGACTTCTTGTTCGGGCATAGAGAACTGATAGGTAATGGCTTCAAATGGGGTTCTGTCTTCCCATGCCATTTCAATAATACGGTCAATATCTTTTTCGCCTAAATTCATTTAAAATTTAAAAAATCATATTTAGATTCATATCTCGCTTTTAGTTTTATCAACTTATGTAGAAAAGGTTTACTATTATCAAAGCTTTCATCCTTTCTGAACCTGATAAATCGTCCTTGGGCATATAGACTGCTAAAGTCACCTTTATATATTACCAATTGATAATATGGAATTACCCAAGTGAAATTGGTAAATCCTTTAATTATTCCCACTAGTATTCCCAGGGGGCGCAATTCTATATTGGCATAAGTAGCATCAAAAATACTGTTGAGATAATCTTTCATATTTTCACTGGATTCCTCTATGACCATTTTTTTAGAAACCGTACCTTTCATTTTAATGGTTTTTATAAAGCTGAAAGGTTTCCCAACCAGATCGTTTATAAGTAGGGAAGTATCGTTATTTCTATGTGTGGTATCTATAATCATCTTTCTTCTGAACTCTTCTCAAAGTTACATAATGTTTAAGAGTTTTTAAAATAAGTTAAACAGTTTTGGATTCTATTTTCCTATGATGGTATAGGCTATGGTTATAGAAAATACTATTTGGAAACCAGTTTATTGATCAAGCCATTGAAAATAATGCCATGGAAGGGATACACGCTGTACCAATATAAACGGCCAGCGAGTCCCCTGGGCCTGAAGGTTGCTGTTTGTTTTAGAAGTCCTTTTTCAATTTTAAATTCGAGCCATGCCTCTCCCGGAAGTTTCATCTCGGCATATAACAAAAGTTTTTTTTCTTTTTTGTCACTGAAAATAACGCGCCAAAAGTCCAAGGCATCACCGGCATCCAATTCGGAAACATGGGTTCTTCCCCTACGTAGTCCAATACCCCCTGCCAATTTATCTAGATATCCTCTTATTTTCCAGAGTGAATTTCCGTAGTACCATCCGGTTGTACCACCAATAGACCAGATTTTGTTGATAGTAGCTTGCTCATTGTTGACTTTACGTTCTTTATAATCTTTGAAGCATCCGTATGTGGGAACATTGATGTATTTGTGCAGGTTATTCTTTAAGCGGCCGCTGCTAATCATGGAATCCTTCCAACTGGATACAATGCTGTTTTGCTCAATTTTTTCAAAAGCCAATTGCACGGCCTCTTTATAAGTTATAGGGTCTACATCCAGGAGTTGATTGATATTGCTGGGTTTCCCAACAATCTGGACGCCCATGCTATCCACTAATGTTGTTGCCAACTTGTAGGAGGTCGAGGTTACAAAATACAGCCAATACGAAGAAAGTTTTGGTGTCATGACCGGTACAGTTAGAATATAACGCTTTAACCCCCTTATTTTCGCAAACTCCAAGAGCATTTGTTTATAGGTCAATATTTCCGGCCCAAAAATGTCAAATGAGGTGTTATAAAGCTCTTCCCTTCCCTTTGCCCGTGATAAAAAGGCCAATACATCCCTTACCGCCAAGGGCTGTGTTTTGGTATTAAGCCATTTTGGCGCTACCATTACGGGGAGTTTTTCTACTAGATCTCTAATAATCTCAAAGGAAGAACTTCCCGATCCAACAATGATACCTGCCTTAAAAACGGTAAGTCCATAGGAATCCGAGGCTAAAATTTCTTCCACATTTTTTCTGGACTGTAAATGTTTGGAAAGTTGCTCTTCGTTTGTAATGCCACTTAAATAGATAACCTGCTTTAGGTTGGTAGTGGAAAAATAGGCTTTGAAATTGGCTGCACAAGCTGCTTCCAAGCGCTCAAAATTGTTGGAAGAGTTAGACATGGAGTGTATTAGATAATACGCCACATCTATATCTTTAGGAATGTATTTTAGGGTTTCTGGTTTTAAGAAATCGGCCTCTACAATACTAATATTTTCATCATCAAGGTAGTTTTTATCAGCTCTTAATGTGTCACGTACAGCACAGACCACATGATGCCCTTCGTTGGTTAAAATAGGGATCAATCGTTTGCCGATATACCCTGTGGCGCCTGTTACGAGAATTTTCATTTGTTATATAGTTAAGGATAAGTTGTTCAACTTCACTGTAACATTAAAATCCATTGAAGTTATTGATCTTAATGTTGTCGGCTTTTAAATCGAACATAAGATTATATAGGCCAAAAAAGGTCCTATTGATATAGATAAAATGTTTGGAACCTCTATTGCCGTTCATTTTGCGCAGTTCCGTACTCTTGGAGTAGCGCTGCCCCAGTTCCGTGATTTTTCCGAAAAATTCACCATCCGAAAAGTCGAAGGTTTCCACCTGAAACGGCTGGGTGAAAAGGCTTAGCAATTCATGGAACATTTTCGTGAAGAATTCTGTTTCCTCTTTTGAATCGTCTTCACGTAAAATTTCCAGTTCGTATAATTTGGAGACAAAGAATTTCTGGTCCGTAATATTTTCTGGTTTGGCCAGTTCAAAATATGGAACATAGAATTCATTGGGAATTATTTTCATGCAGCCAAAATCCAGGGCAATCAATTTACCTTCCTTGGACACCAAGAAATTTCCGGGATGTGGGTCTGCATGTACCTTTCTCAGCTTATGCATTTGAAACATATAAAAATCCCATAATGCCTGCCCTAGCTCATTGGCTTTTTCTTGATCGGTATTGTAGGCCGTAAACTCCGAAAGGTGTTCGCCTTGCATATAGTCCATGGTAATAATTCGATCGGAGGACAATTCTTCGTAATATTGAGGAAACAAAAGGTTGGGAATGCATGAGCAGGCTTTGGCAATTTCCTTGCTCTGTTCCATTTCCAACACATAATTTGTTTCCTCTTTTAACTTTCCTTCAACTTCCTTAAAGTACTTGTCCGAATCTTTGCCTTTTATGTTAAACATTTTAATTGCAATGGGTTTAACAAGGGCAAGGTCGGAGGCTATACTCTCGGCAACTCCAGGATATTGGATTTTCACAGCAAGTTTTTTCCCATATTTTGCTGCCTCATGGACCTGTCCAATACTGGCAGCGTTGACTGAAGTAGTGTTGAAGGAATCAAATAGTTCATTAGGCAGTTTGCCAAAATAATTTTTAAAGGTTTTAATGACCAATGGAGGCGATAATGGGGGAACGGAAAATTGGGCCAAAGAAAATTTTTCCACATATGCTTGGGGCATTATGCTTTTTTCCATACTCAACATTTGAGCTACTTTTAGAGCACTTCCTTTAAGCTGTTTAAGACTGTCATATATGTCCTCGGCATTGTTCTCGTTGAGCCGTGATCTTGCCTCAAGCTCAGTTTTTGTAAGTTTATCTCCATAGTACTTGAGATAGTTAACGCCAACTCTGGCGCCCGTGGATACTAATTTTGAGGCACGATGTATTTTTGAAACCGGTATATTGTCTATTGTTTTCATCCAATGTTTTTAATTCATGTTCATTTTTTCCTTGAAAATGAATTTTCCAAAGTCGAGCACACTTTTAAGAGGCGCAATGCTTAAAACATCAAAACTAGTGTTTACCGCTTTCTCTATAAATATGTCGGTCTTTTCAAAGGCCGCCGATGTGTCCTCCATCCAGAATTTCATGGTCAATAACAATTGTAACCAAGCCGATTCTTGTAACGCGCGCCTTTGAATTTTATCTATTTGCTCATGTTTTATGTCCAGGGTTTCTATGTCTAAATCCTCAATGTAGGAGGTAAAGGACTTTTTAAGTTCTGAAAGGACTGTTAGTCCTTTGAGGCCGTTTTTGTAGCGATGCAGTGAGTATGTTACATAACTCCTATTGGCCGTTAAATTTTCAAAAAAGGTGAAGTAAAAACTTAACAGTTTATTGCGCGCATCAAAGGATTTATAATCTTCGCTTTTATCCAAAACGGAAAGGGTGTTCTTAAAAAAAGCTTCGAAAATATGTTTTTCTAGGGCTTCAAACGAACCAAAAAAATCATAGAATTTAGACTCTTCAAAATTGTTGCCTTTTGCAAAAGCGTAAACCGATTTGGGGTTTTCATTATGTTCAAGGACATAATCCATATAAGATGAAATGATGTCGTTTTCTGTAATTGATTTCTTTTTTGCCATGACTTTAAATTGTATGGTACAAGATACAAAATGTTTAACGTTTTAGTTTAAATATTAAACAAAATTTAACTTGGATTTATGCTGTCCTTGCTTACAAAGCCTATAACGGCATTATTATTTGCATATAATTTTAGAACTCAATAAAAGCGCTACTATTTAAGGGAGGTGGGTTTACAATCTTGGATGTAAGTAGGATTCGCTGGGATTTCTTCCCAAACCGGTTTACGGAGTAATGATGGTACTCAGCTTGAAAAGAAGGTTCAAAAACTATTTAAGCCTTGGGTTGTCAAAGATTTTGGACCAATTGATCTATCTGGGAAAAGGCAACAACATTTTTGGGCAATTTTTTTTGATTTATTTCCTGGAGCATTTTCCCCGATATCCAAAGCTCGGAAGTAGTATTTTTCAGCAGCAAGTCATGAAAATCCTTTAGATATGGCATAATGTTTTCCTTGTCCGGTTGTACTGTGAAATAGGAAACGAATACAATATTATCATACAATCGTATTAAATCCTTCAAGCTAAATATAGGGATGCTTTGTCCAAGAAAAATGGCTTGATAGCCTTTGGACAGGACTTCATAATTAAGGAACATTAAGCCCAACTCGTGAATTTCGTTATCCGGAAGATACAGTACAAATGTTTTGGAGTTATTGGTGGGTGTGCTGAATTGCAACTTTTCGGTATTTACCAAGATCTTTTGTTTGATCAAGGCGCAAATAAAATGTTCATGGGAGGGCTTTATGGTGTCAGTTTGCCAAAGCAGTCCTACTTCGTTTAAAAAAGGAATAAAGTCTTCATAGAAGATTTCCCTAAACGACTTTTCCTTTAAAAGGGCATTATACGTTTTAAAAAATAGTGCCTGATCAAAATTCATCATGGACATTTTAAAGGAATTTAAAACATGTCCGTTATCGCTTTGTTCTGAAACCAAATTTCTAACAACGCTCGGAATTTTATCTTCCCCTAGCTGCGAGATCTTGGAAATCTTATAACCGTTATTGTACAGAAAAGTAACATTAAGAAGTTTTTGTAGGTTCTCAATATCATAACATCTTATGTTGGTGTCCGTTCTGTTAGGCTGAAAAAGATTGTAGCGCTTTTCCCATATTCTAATGGTATGGGCCTTTATACCAGAAAGATTCTCAAGGTCTTTAATGCTAAAGGTACTCTTAACGTTGTTCATTAATTTTTAAAAAAGGTTAAACAAAAATATCATTTTTATAGTTTATTTCAAAGTTTCTACAGACGTTTAATTTACGGGGTGCGGGCTTGTGATTTAATCATGAGGGAGTTACTTTCCTAAGGAATATTTCCTAAAAACAGACTATTCCAATATTTGTCATAGCCATGGCAAATCGTATCTTTATGGTTGAACAATTATGTATTGAAAGCATACAGCCAAATCATTTTCAATAATTTTAGGGAACTGCTTCACTTCTTAAAAAGCACCAATTTCTCTAAGGCCATTCTGATTGCCATTGCAGTTACGGTACCTATTTTACTTTCCATTAGATGGGGACATTTAGAAATTGGACTTGCGCTTTGCTTTGGGGCCTTTTGGAGTTCGCCCAGTGATGTGAGCGGCAATTTTCGCCACAAAACGTTTGGGATCTTATTTTCTGCAATATTGGTAATGGTGGTAAGTTTTATTGGGGGGTATTTGAAGTTGGAAACTTGGCTGCTGGTTCCTTTTTTGGGGCTTCTAACTTTTGCAATCGCATTTATTTCGGTCTATGGGTTTCGGGCTTCCCTAATCAGTTTTTCAGGTTTGTTGGCCCTGGTATTGAGTTTTGCCCATGAATCGCAGGAACTAGAAATTTATGAATACGCACTTTTAATAGGTGCTGGTGGACTCTGGTATTTGCTCTTGGCAATACTTTGGTACCGAATAAACCCCAAAGCGCAAACCGAAGAACTTTTTTGGGAGACGTATAGGCTTACTGCTGAATTTTTGGAAACACGGGGTAAATTGGTAGGTCCGAAGACGGATCGATTGGAATTGCAATCCCATTTATATGAAATACAAAGTAAGTTAATTGAGCATCATGAAACCTTAAGGGAAATTTTACTTCTCTCAAGGAAGAGCTCTGGGAGATCCAGTTATCAGGCCAAGAGACTGTTGATTTTTGTTGAATTGATAGATATGCTTGAAACCGCAATCGCCAATCCGGTCAATTATGATAAAATGGATGCTCTTTTTGGGGACCACCCGGAGTTTGTAGAGAGCTTTCAGAATCTAATATTCGAAATGGCCAGTCAATTAAGGATAATAGCCGAAGTGGGAACCGACCATAGCAAATTTCCCAAAAATTCCAAATTGGGCATATGTTTTGAAAAAGTTGAACACGAAATATCCAATTTTAGGAAGGAGACGGACACTGAAGATTATGAGGGATTTCTCATGCTTCAAAACCTTTTGGAATATTTGGAAAAACAATTTGAAAAGCTCAAAAAGATAAAATGGCTCCTGGGGAATCCGGATATGGGTTCGGTGGATTTGGTAGACCAGGCTGCAGCCAAACGTTTTGTAGTTGCCCAAGATTATGATCCCAAATTACTGCTGAGCAACTTTAGTTTTAAGTCTGCCATATTTAAACATTCGTTAAGATTGGCAGTGACTGTAATGATAGGGTATGCCCTAGGTAACTTCTTCGATTTTCAAAATCCGTATTGGATACTCTTAACTATTATTGTAATTATGCGGCCCAGTTACGGCCTTACCAAATCCCGTACAAAAGATAGAATTATAGGAACTCTTTTAGGAGGTGCTATTGCAACCGGTTTTGTTTTTTTAATACAGAACCCCTATGTGTTTGGGGTCTTGGGAGTGGTGTCTTTGGTTATTGCCTTTTCAATGGTCCAGAAAAATTATAGGGCAGGGGCAACATTCATAACACTTACAGTAGTATTTGTCTATGCCATTATTCGTCCAGATGTGATAACCGTTATACAGTACAGAATACTGGATACATTGATTGGAGCAGGACTGTCCTTTGTGGCCATGTTGTGGATTTTGCCGGCTTGGGGATTTATGGAGATCAGGGAGCAAATAGAAAAAAGTGTCAAGGCCAATAGAGAGTTTCTTGCCCAAATTGCCAAATATTACGAACAAAAGGGAAAGGTGACTACGACCTATAAGGTGTCGCGTAAAGAGGCTTTTGTGGAAACGTCCAACCTTAGTTCGGCCTTTCAAAGAATGGCACAAGAACCTGTATCCAAGCAAAAAAATCTGGATAAAATATATGAACTGGTAGTGCTGAACCATACCTTCCTTTCGTCTTTGGCATCATTTAGTACTTATATACAGAACAATCCTACCACAGAGGCTTCGTTAAAATTTAAAAATTTTATTTCTGAAATTGATGAAAATCTGGCGCAGGTACTTCTTGCTTTGGAGGGCTCTTATTCTGATAAGGCACCTATGGACCAACAAGGCGATCAATTCCCCAAGGAACAGCTTCCCACCTTTGTACCGCAGAATATTGAGCTCTCCCCTAAGGTAGACTTAAAATTGGAGCGCGAACTTCAGGAAGCCCACTTGGTCACTGAACAATTGCACTGGCTGTTTTCCTTGAGTGGAAAAATGTTAAGGCTGGTCTCGAAAATTGAGTTTGAATAGAAGATTCACAGTAGACTTTTGGCTGTTGTTTCTTGATTAAGAGGCGAAAATTGGTGACGGATAACTCCTTACTTTATACTGATAGGCATCTGAAGGAATTGACCTTTAATCATTGAGGTTGCAACTTCCCTATTAAACAAAATCCATTAATAATTACTGGTTCTTGGCAGTTTGAAGCATTTGTGTATTTTTACATTTATGACATTTTTGTTCACTCACATTTAAATTATATGATCAAAAGAATTATTCTTACACCCTTTCAAAAATTCGTAAAAATTGAGAGTTTAAGTGGTATCCTTTTATTTAGTGCTACGCTAGTTGCCATGATCTGGGCAAATTCCGGGTTTAGTGAATCTTACAATTCCTTATGGCAATATAAAATAGGTTTTGGCTCTGAAACTTTCCAACTAACAAAACCGCTTATTCTATGGATCAACGACGGATTAATGGCTTTATTTTTCTTTCTGATCGGATTGGAAATAAAAAGGGAACTTCTGATCGGGGAACTCAACGGACTTCGAAAAGCAATGTTTCCACTCTTTGCAGCAATTGGGGGAATGATTTTTCCTTTGTTGTTGTTTCTTTTCTTAAATGATTCTCCACAAACGGCCCAGGGCTGGGGTATTCCCATGGCAACCGATATTGCCTTTTCCTTGGCAATCCTGAAACTATTAGGGGATAGGGTTCCCCTAAGTTTAAAAATATTCCTTACTGCATTTGCCATAGTGGACGATTTGGGAGCCGTAATGGTCATTGCCATTTTTTATAGCGGCGGGGTGGATTGGCTATTAATTTTATATGCATTGATTCCTTTGTTGATACTCTCTTTTCTTGGGTTTAAGGGCATTTATTCCAAGTACTGGACAGTAATTCTTGGAGTCATAATTTGGGTGCTTTTTTTAAAGTCGGGTATACATCCAACTATAGCGGGTGTACTTGTAGCCTTTACCGTGCCTATTCGGCAAAAGATCGATATGCATTATTTTAAGGAGAACTTATCCAAAATAATGACAGGTATTGCCCAATCCAATAACGAGAATGTTCCGGTGCTGTCCAATGAACAAATAGGGCATATGGACGATCTGGAAGATTTGACCGATAAATTTACCTCGCCATTACAAAAATTGGAACATCGACTTCATGGTTGGGTAGCTTATTTTATTATGCCCATTTTTGCCTTGGCCAATGCAGGAGTTGTCTTTGGTACTAATATGGAATTGAATACCTCATTAATGTTGAACATTGCTATAGCTTTGTTTTTTGGGAAATTGGCGGGTGTTACATTATTATCCTGGATAGGGGTTAAATTAAAGATTGCGGTATTGCCAGATGATATTAATTTCCTCCAGATTTCTGGAATAGCTATTTTGGCCGGCGTTGGCTTTACCATGTCCATTTTTATAGCCAACTTGGCATTTGCAAACAATTTAGTATTTATTGATTCGGCCAAGGTGGGTATCCTAATAGGGTCTGTTGTTTCAGGTTTGGTCGGATTTGTTGTATTGCGATGGAGTGGGAGAAAAGAAAAGGGCCAATAAAGGCCCTCTGTGTACGCCAATATGTTGAAACCTCAAGGAAATAGGTTTAAACAAATGCAGGTTGTTTTTTTTTCGACTTTTTTATTTTCAGTTTGTTGATCCAGATAAGGGTACCCGTAATAGGCAAACTTGTGGCGATAAGGCAGGCAATAAAATAAATTATTTTAGAAAAGTTGCCGTAAATGGTGCCCATATGTATAGGTTTGATCAAAGAGGCTATCTGAACGTTCAATGGCTTATCGGCAAAAAGCTCTTTATGTAGCAGGGTGCCATCTCTGTCAAACACAAGCTTATCGGTTATGACAGGTGAAAATCTTGAATTGTTGTTTTTGGTTATGGTATAGACCTCTTTGTCCGTTGACGGGATAGTAATGGTGGTCTCGCCTTCATAATTCAGCTCCGTTGAAGCAATCTGTAGTATCTCCTCAAAGGTTTTCTCCGTTGTACCGGGCTTTAGTGCCGATTCAAATTTTGGCCCACCGCCGCGATTTCCAAAAACTTTGGTGCCCAATACCTTGCTCCCAGCGTCCCGATACCATTCAAAGGACCAAAATAGCCCGGTAAGGGACATGATAACCAAAAAGATACAGGCATAAAATCCAAGGGTGTTGTGCAAATCGTGGTTGATCCGCTTCCAGTTTGCCTTAAGCTTAATTTTGAAGCCTGGTTTAAAATTCTTCCATTTCATTTTTTTTGGAAACCAAAGGATAATACCACTGATGGACAAGAACAGAAAGATTATGGTGGCAACACCTACAATAGGTCTTCCTATTTCCGTATCCAACAATAACCACCTGTGCATTATGAACATGGTCATAAAGAATCCGTCCAAATTGGATTTTTGAACTTTTTGGTATTCCCCGGAATACGGGTCAACATAATAGGTTGTACCCCTTCTCTCTTTCGGGGAGGTTTTTACACTGAAATTTAGGGCTTTGTCCCTAACTGCCGGGATGGTGACGTTGCCAACGATGCCTTCCTTGGACAGAGATTCCGATAGTTCCTTCATGGAAAGGCGGCTTCCCGATGCATCGGCAACTACAAATTCTTTGGCAAACAGGTCTTTTATTTCCTCTTCAAACGTTAATATGGTGCCGCTTAAACAGACAAGGAATAAAATAATTCCACTGCCTATCCCCAACCAAAGATGCACATCGTTGATGAATTTTCTTAACGTATATTTTTTATTCTTTTTGGACATGTTTGGACTATTTGTGAGCTGTTAAAGAGTATATCTTAATATTCCTGCAAAGGATCTTGGATCGGTCTGGTTAATATAGCTGGTGCGATAGGCATTGTAACCAATTTGATCAAAGACATTGTTCACCATTAGCCGAACATCCCAATGATGGTTGAACTTAAATCCGGCCTGAAAATTGGTCAAGGTATAAGCTTCCACATTGAAAGGTTTTTCATTAGGGACTATACCTTCGTGGGTAACTGCGCCCGACGACCAATCGTTGATGGGTCTTTCACCGGTGTAGTATACGCCACCTCCCAATGAAAGTCCCTCGAGAGGACCTTGAAATTTATAGTCCAGGTATACATTGGCCGTATGTTTGGGGGTGTTAAGAGGGGCAGAACCATAAACGTAAGAGGTGTGTTCCTTGTATTGAGCATCAATGTAGGAATAGCCGGCAACTGCGGTCAAGTTTTCCAGAATTCGACCGGTTAGTTCCACTTCAACTCCCTGTCTTTGGTCGTTACCACCTTTTTGGTAATATCCGGTGGCTACCCAGTTTTCATCGTACACGGGTAGGTTAATGTTCTTATTGTTTATTTTAAAAAGGGTAAGGTTAAATCGTAGACGGTCGGCAAGCCAACTAGTTTTTACTCCGGCTTCCAATTGATCAAATCTTTCATTTCCTAAGGCTTCGCCATTGACACCTAAGCGTGCAGCGGTTCTGGGATAAGCACTATTGGTGTAGGAAGCAAAAACGTTAATATTTTTAAAAGGATTAACTATAATGCCGCCGAGAGGACTAAAGGCATCACTTTTGTCATTTTCTACATCTGTAATGGTTTCCGTAGTACTATATCTAATTCCCAAAAATGTCTTGAACCAGTCCGTCCAGGAAACCACGTCCTGTGCCACAAGGCCCAAGGATTTACTTTCGGCACCTCCAGGATTCCCACTGCTGAGTGCCACATTGGGCAAAGTATTGGAATTGTTCTCAAAAACATTGATGGTGTCTATGGCGCTAAGGGATTGGCTGCTTGTAGCATATTTGGAAGTTCTGTAGTCGAACCCTACCTGAAATGTGTGTTTTATGTTTCCGGTTTTAAAATCATCGCCAATTAGATCAATCTGTAATACACCGTTATCATCGTTTCGGGTAGAGGTAGAGTAGCCTCTGGTACGCAGATTGAATTGTTCCACATCATCTATGGAAACCACGCTTCCAAGGCTTGCTCCTTTGTCGTCCAGTTTTAGATGTGATTTATAAAAAGCGGTTTTCAAAGTAAGTTTATCGTTCAGTTGTCTATCGAACCGCAGCGAATAGGTTGTGTTTTTAGTAAGTGAACGGTCGTTTTCGAACCCTAGAAACTGATCGGCAGGAAGATCGTAAATGGCACTTACATCATTGGAGGCCAGATTTACCGTACCGAGATCGGGGGTTCTGCTATCATCAAAATGATCAAACTCCAGGGTAATCTTCGTCCTGTCGTCTATTTTCCATTGTAGCGAAGGGTTAATGTAGATGCGCTCGGAACTGACACCGGTCCTAAAACTATCGGCCCGTTCCAAGGCACCATTGATACGGAAGGCAATAGATTGATTGTCATCTAGAGGGCCATAAATATCGAAGGTGGGCCTTACCTGTCCAAAACTGCCGAAGCGTTGTGTAACCGCTCCTCCAAATTGGTAGATCGGGGTCTTGGTTACAATGTTAATAACCCCTCCCGGGCTTCCCAAATCTGTTGCAACCCCCTGAGTTATGGAAGCTGCGCCTTTAAGCACTTGTATGTTGTCCACTCCCTGCATATCCGTTAAAATACCAACACCCCTAAAATCGGAATGTACCCTTACCCCATTTTTTAGTATGGGTATCCCTCTAAAACCGCGGGAGGACATACTCTCACGTTTGTTGCCATAGGTAGCAAAAGTATATACCCCGGGAACATTTTTGGTAGCTTCTGAAATGGTAAGTGCACCTTGATTTGCTATTAATTTTTCGGAAATGACAGATATACTCTGAATTTGTTCGTAAGGCTCCAATGGAAGACGTGTAAGGGCTTCAATCTTGTCTGGGTGCGACATTCGTCTTCCGAATACCTCTACTTCGCTCAGGGCATTGTCCATATTCAGTTTAATAACCATATTGCTGATTTGTGGAGAGGACAGGTTCAAAGGAAATTTTATAGTTCTAAACCCAACCGAACTAACTTTAATCTGCCATTCGCCATAAGGTATTTCGGTTATGGTATAATGGCCAAACTCATCGGCCATCCCACCTTTTTTTAGGTTTTCTATATAGATATTGGCGAATGGAACAAGACTGTTGTCACTATCCAGTATAGTTCCACTAACGGTTCCATAATTTTGGGCAAATATGGAGGTGGTTATTAACAGATTAATAAATAACAATAAATTTCTCATCTTATTTTAAATTAGACTGGTTATAAATAAGGCGCTAAAATAGAATGGAAATTTTTATTGTCCAAAACTATTTAGAATAATTTTAAATAAGAATGTAAAAATGATTGTTGAGTCCTCATTTTATGGGATTGGGCAAGCTATAGCTCTTATAAAGAAATTCCTAAATCCATCAACTTAAAATAATTTTATGAGCAAATGTAAATGGGTTTCCATAGTTAGAACCCTAGAAAAGGCACGGAAAAAAGGTATAATGGGCAGAACTTCAGGATTGATGTCTATTGTGTAATTATTGTTAAGACTCTGCAAAGGAGAATTTTACAAGCTCGGTAATTTGAAGCACGGCTTATAGTCCCCCAATATTAAAACTAATAAGGGGAATGGTAATACCCGATACCATTTTATTGATCATATCTGTTTGCAGGAATTTTTGCGAAAAGGAGTTGTCCTTTCTCTCCAACATTGCCAACAGGCTGGCATTGGACTTCTCCAAATACCTATTTAATCCTTCAAAAATGTCATCGTCCAAGATCAGATCGAATTCCATTTTGTCATAGGTCACTTTTTGATTTAGCATTTCTTTAAACCATTCCATCTGCTGATCACCAGCATATTCCCGGCTGGTGGATATATGAACGATACTTATTTTCGAGTTGAATTTCTTGGCAATTTCCACAAGTCTATTGATGGCAAAAATGTCGGCCTGTTCAAAATCAGTGGCATAAACCATGGTTTTGAAATTTTCGGGTGAGGACATGGCAGGAACTACCAAAACAGCACAAGGCGCCTTTTTGATCAAAGCTGTGGTTGCACTTCCCATAAGAAATTCCTTGATGGTACTAGTACCCTTGGTACCTACAACAATGAGATCAACTTCAAGTTTTGTAGCCTTCTCCAAGACGCCCTGAACTACCGAAACATCTTCTTCAACTAAAAAATTAATATTACCACCTTCCCAGGTATCCCCTAAATGTTCCGTGCAAAACTTTTTCAGCTTGGAGTGGTTTTCTATCATTAATCTTTTCTCCTTTTTTATGTGGCTTATAGATACTGTGCTCAGGGTTACCGGAATATCAAAAACATGCATTACAAACAATTTTGCGTTAAATTTTTTCGTCATGAGGTGGGCCAACCGTAATGCCGCGACCGAATTTTGGGAATAGTCCGTTGCGTAGAGAATGGTTTTCATCTTTTGCTGATTTCGATTTCAGTTCCTAAACTACTGTATAAATTCTATGTGCAAAATGACCGTTGTCATGCATCACTTATAGCTCACCTGATATATGTCATTTTCAAAGACCCGTGACTAGACTAATTTTAATGCTTTAACCTTTAATATTTAATATCATGGAACATACCAAAAACAACAAGGAACTTCAATTTGTTAAGGACGGACCATGGTCCGAATTGTATGTTTTAACGGAGCATTGGAAATCTGATTTGGAGTTTTATAAGGACGACCTTCGCTTTTTACATCATTTAATAGATAAATACTTTATGTGGATTACCAAACCGGAAAATTTGGATATGGTAAAAGAGTTAAAAGTTGGATTGTTCGACTTAAAGAATAAATGCCAGGATTTATTGAAGAAAGTAGGAAGACATGGGACTCATTTGGGCCAAATGGTTGAGGATTATAATAAGGCTGACGCCAGTATAATCAGGACAGAACATGAACATCTTGAAGAGGAGGTGGCAAATTTCGTAACGCTGTTTCGTAGCAATAGGAAAGAGGTCTTTGCAATAACAGAATTTATAATTGATAGTGAGTCCCTTGCAAATTTGATGGACAATTGAAATTAACAACTTTGCCGACCCTAGCGGCATTTTTGTGCAATATTATTAATAGTAATACTTTCCCTTGTAACATATAGGGACTGCAAATATTTTAGTGGCCAAGGATTTTGGGAGAAGAGCAAATTAGCAAATTTTTGGCAAATTCAACTAATTCCAATGAGTTATGAGTGGATTCATTGATTATTAATTTTAAAGGTGTAGAACATGCGCATTCTGTTAATGTTATTAATGATTCTACATGGCCTTATACATTTTATGGGTTTTGTCAAAGCTTTTCAATTTGGGGAGATGGCACAATTCACCAAAGAAATTTCAAGGCCAATGGGAATACTTTGGTTTTTGACTGCCGTACTCTTTATAGTGGCAGCAATCGGATTCTTTTTAAGTAAAAATTGGTGGCCATTACTTGGTATTGTATTGGTCGTTATTTCCCAAGGCCTGATTTTTACTGCCTGGGTGGATGCCAAATATGGAACAATTGCGAATGTCATTATTTTGGGCGCGGCTATCATAGGTCAATCCAACTTGATATTTGAAGGAAGTTTTAAACAAGATGTTGCTTCTGCCATGAACACGGTTGCCACAACTCCGGAAGTTTTAAGTGAAGAGGATTTGGCTCCTTTGCCCATGTGCGTTCAAAAGTATCTAGGTTACGTAGGAGCTGTAGGAAAGCCCAAGGTTTACAATATGAAAATTGTGTTCAAAGGCGAAATGCGGGACAAGGGCAAAGATTGGTTCCATTTTACGTCGGAACAATACAATTTTATGGTTTTTCCAATGCGTTTGTTTTTTATGAAGGCCAAGGTAATGGGCCTGCCCACTTATGGTTATCATAAGTATACCCCCGAAACGGCAAGTATGCAAATAAAACTCCTATCTCTTTTTTCTGTAGTGGACTTGAGGGAGCCGGAATTGTATCCTACAGAAACGGTCACCTTTTTTAATGATTTATGTTTATTTGCCCCGGCAGCCCTTGTAGATGACAGAATTAGCTGGGAAACCTTGGATACCTTGAGCGCAAAAGCCACCTTTAATAACAATGGAACCATTATATCCGCTATTTTATATTTTAATGAAAAGGGACAACTGGTAAATTTTGTTTCCAATGACCGCTATTCCGTTTCGGAAATGAAAGCATATCCCTTTTCAACTCCTGTAAGTAATTATAAAAATATAAACGGATACCAATTGCCATCCTATGGCGAAGCTACATGGCATTACCCTGATGGGGAATTTGTCTATGGAAAATTTGAGGTTGTTGATATTAGCTATAATGTTTCCGATTCCAATAGGTAATTGTTAAATGCAATAAGCAAGGTTTAGGAGTTTCTATGACTGCCATATAAAATTATATTCTAATTTTGACACCGTAATTTATGCTTGTTAGAAGTCCGTATACATCGGATTCTGAATGGTAAGGGCCGTGGTTTTAACACAAATCCATACGTCTTGGTACTACCACAATTATTTTAATAAGCATAATGTAAAACAGGGATTAAGTATGAAATTTAGGATCGATGGGTTTGTCCTATCCATAATAGCTGTCATTGGAATAGCTTATATTTTCCCCCAATGGGGAACGGCAGACAGTCATGTTCCCATCGATACGATTAGTGCAATAGGAATTTCTTTAATCTTCTTTTTTTATGGATTAAAATTGAGTCCCTCTAAATTGAAGGCGGGACTTAAGAACTGGAAGTTGCACTTATTGGTGCAGGCATCTACGTTTTTGATTTTTCCACTAATTGTTTTGGCATTTTATCCGCTCATGCAAAATGCAGAACAGCAGACCTTATGGTTGGCCTTCTTCTTTTTGGCAGCCTTACCATCCACGGTATCTTCATCCGTAGTAATGGTCTCAATGGCCAAGGGCAATATCCCGGCTGCAATTTTTAATGCCAGTATTTCTGGGATTATTGGCATCGCTATTACACCACTTTGGATGGGGCCCTTTGTGCAGGAAACAGGAACAGATTTTGACTTTACCGACATCTATACGAAACTCATCCTGCAAATTATTCTACCCGTAATACTCGGATTGTTTTTACAGCGATTTCTTGGGGTATTGGCGCAAAAATATAATAGGTACTTAGCTCTTTTTGATAAGTCCATTATCCTACTTATCATCTATAAAAGTTTTGCCGGATCGTTTGAAGAAAATATTTTTGGAGCGGTATCCTATTTGGATTTGTTGATACTATTTGTAGCTGTATTGGCTTTGTTTTATACAGCTTTCTTTTTAACAGGTTTTGTAGCCAAAAAACTGAAATTCAATACGGCGGACCAAATTACGGCCCAGTTTTGCGGAACCAAAAAATCCTTAGTGCATGGGACCGTTTTCTCCAAAATTCTTTTTGGCAATATGGCGTCTATAGGTATAATTTTACTGCCCCTAATGATATTCCATGCTACCCAGATTTTAATTTTGAGCATAATTGCCGGAATACGGGCCAGTAGACCAGAGGAGCAGGAACCTATCGTAGAAGCATAGTACTAAAATACAATGGACCAAGTATCCATTATAATTTAGGGCTGTTTTCTTATAATTATTTATTCAATATCCACCAGTTGGTCTTTTCCTTTTACTAAATTGGACTGGTGCTCCTTGACCATAAGATCAATTTCGGCAAGAATTTCTGGGTGACTTGCCCCTAAATCAAAGTTTTCGGATGGGTCCACACTTAAATTGTATAGGATTGGTGGATTATGTACTTCCTTTTCGCCAAACTGGCCATAGGAACCCTCAGTAATATAATGCGCCTTGTAATCTCCAAGTCGGGCCGCATACAATTGTGTTCCCCTATAATAGAAAACACCCTTTCTTGGAGTTGGATCGCCTTTCAATAAGGTGCCACTTATGTCAAACCCATCCATAATTCTGTCCTTAGGCATTGGAACACCGGCTAAGGCACTAAAGGTTGAGAAAAGATCCATGGTTGTACCCAAATCGGATATCACTGCTGGCTTAATGTTGGTAGGTGACCAAAATATACAGGGTTCACGCATGCCACCTTCCCAGGTCATCCCTTTTCCGGCTTTTAATAAGCCTGCACTTCCGCCATTAACCCCATAGGAAAGCCAAGGGCCGTTATCCGAGGTAAATACCACAATGGTATTCTTGTCCAATCCTTCTTCTTTTAGGGCAGCAATAATTTGACCTATGCCATGATCAATTTCCTCCAATACATCACCATAAATTCCTCTTTTACTTTTACCCAAAAAGTCCTCTGAGGCAAATAGGGGTATGTGGGGTAGGTTGTGGGCCAAGTAAACAAAGAAAGGATTGTCCTTATTTTTTTTGATGAAAGAAATGGTTTCCTCTGCGTATCTTTTGGTGATGGTATTTTGATTGGCAGGCCTTTCTATAATTTCAGTATTCCTCATTAAGGGGACATTAAAATTTTCGGTGGGCAAATTTCCTCTGGCCTCCTTAAATTTTGTTCGGTCGCCCACAAAATCCATGTCGTTGGAGTAGGGGATGCCAAAATAATAATCAAAACCATTGTTGGTAGGCAGGTATTCTTCCTTATGGCCTAAATGCCACTTACCAACACATGCCGTACTATAGCCTACTTTTTTTAATTGTTCTGCCAAGGTTATTTCCGAGCTAGGTAAACCATATTTAGAGTTTGGGAACAACACCCTTTTTGTATCACTTGTCATTCCGCTTCTTACGGGTAACCGGCCAGTTAATAAGGCCGCCCTACTAGGGGTACATACACTGGCCCCCACATAAAAATTGGTCCATTTTTGACCCTCGGACGCCATTTGATCCAAATGCGGTGTTTTAATGGTGGGGTGACCATAAATACCTAGATCGCCATAACCTAGATCGTCCGCAAAAATGATGATGAAATTAGGGGTTTTACCTAAATTTTCCTGGCTATAGCCAATGCTGCAATAAGAAGATAATAGTGCTAGAGTGAATAAGGTTTTAAAATTTATGCCTGTTTTAAGCCAATGTTTGATCATTTTTTTTGGTTGTTGTTATTTCGGATTTGAAGATAACAAAAAATGGTAAAGTAAGATTTAAGAACACACAAAAGGTTCAAAACAGATTGTCCAATCTTTTTTTTGCAATAGCCTGCTGTGCTATTTCCCCAAGTAGGTTTACTCCATCGATAAGTTTTGCAAAGCGCTTGTCCTTAGTGAAGCCTTTTTTATAGCGAAAGTATATTTGTTGGATGATTACTGCTATTTTGAAAAGGCCGTAGACATAATAAAATATAATATCGTTTACTGCTTGCCCACTTTTTAGACTGTATTGATGCACCACTTCTTCCCTCGAAAGATTACCTGGTAGATGGGTCGGGGTAAGGTTTAAGGCCTTCACAAAGTCCGGGTCATTGGGGTTTACCCAATATCCCAAGGTGGTTCCCAGATCCATCAACGGATTTCCTATGGTGGCCATTTCCCAATCCAGCACTGCATTTACATTGGTCCAATCCTGGGGATCCAGTACCAAATTGTCGTATTTAAAATCGTTATGGATCAGAGAATAGTTTTTGGGTTCCTTGGGCGTATTCTGTCCCAACCATTTGGCCGCAGCCTCAATTCTTGGTATTTCATCGGTTTTGGATTTGAAATAACGTTTGGTCCAGCCTTCTATTTGACGTTGCATATATCCTTGGGGTTTACCAAAATCATCCAAGCCAATATCCTTAACATTGAGTTGGTGCAGATCAACAAACGTATCTACAAAACTGTTGGATATGCCCGTCATCAGTTCTGTTGAGGGAATCATCCCAACAGGCATTTTTGCCCTTAAAATAACTCCTTCTACCCGTTCCATCAAGTAGAAGGGGCAGCCTAAAATGGTTTCGTCTTGGCAGTAAAGTATTGGAGCCGGGACTTTACCGTAGTTAGGTTTTAAGGCCGTTAAAATGTCGTATTCGCGCTTCATATCGTGGCCGGATTTTATATTGGCCCCTATGGGCGGTTTTCGCAATACATATTCCATCTTTCCCAATTGTACCAAATAGGTCAGGTTGGAATAGCCACTTGGAAATTGGGTTACTTTTAAATCGCTCTGGTTCGCAAAGAATTGTTGCAAATAGGATTGCAAATTATACATTGGTAGTTCTTCCCCTTTTCGGATGGTCGTGGATTTATCGTTCCATGTGTCCAACATAGCTTTTAAATTTTGTATTCTTTTAAAATTTGTCTGGCCAGGCTGCTTTTGTGCACCTCGTCTGCCCCATCGTAAATTCGGGCAGCCCGCTCATGCCTGTAATAAAAAGCCAAAATGGTATCGTCCGTCAGGCCCAAGGCGCCATGGACTTGTATGGCCCGGTCCACCACTTTTTGTAGGACGTTGGCACAGTAAAATTTAATAATGGAAATTTCCTTTCGGGTTTTAAAGGCTCCCTGTGTGTCAATTTTATGGGCAGCATCCTGGATCAACAATCGGGCGGCATTAATTTCGGCCCGGGATTCGGCAATCCAGTTTTGGACAGTCTGTTTATCGGCCAATGTTTTTCCATATGCCAATTCCCTGGATATGGCGCGTTGGCACATTAGGTCAAAAGAGCGTTCACATATACCCATCCAGCGCATGCAATGGTGTATACGCCCTGGTCCCAAACGTTTTTGGGCAATGGTAAATCCTTCGCCATCACCCCCAAGGACATTGGTCAATGGTACTTTTACATTGTGGAATTTAATTTCTGAATGACTCTCCCAGCCATTTCCGGCATGGCCCATAACGGGAATGTTTCTAATAAATTCCATGCCTGTGGCATTGGTTGGGACAATAACTTGACTTGCTTTTTTATGCGCTTCCGCTGCTTCTGGATTGGTTACCAACATTACAATGGCAAAGGCCGCCCCATCAAATCCTGTTGTAAACCATTTATGACCGTTTATTACATAGTTGCCATCTTTTTTAAAGGCCATTGTACCCATATTTACGGGATTGGAGCCCGCAAAATCGGGTTCGGTCATCGCGAAACAACTTCTAATATCTCCCGCCAGAAGAGGGTAGAGGTATGTCTCTTTTTGTTCCTTGGTTCCGAATTCGATCAATATTTCCATGTTGCCGGCATCAGGGGCCTGACAATTGAAACAATAATGTCCGTAGGGACTGGTTCCTAAGATTTCGCTGATTTCCCCGTGCTCGGTATTGGTTAGCCCTAAACCCCCGTATTCCTTTGGAACCTGCGGTAACCAAAGACCTTCGTCTTTTACTTTTTGACGTAGTTCATTGAGTTTTGGCAGTTTTTCATCCCAGCTGCAATTTAAAATCCAGGGTTCCAAAGGAAAAAGATTCTCCTGAACAAATGCTCTTATCCTACTTTTTATATCATCGAAATTCATTTGTTTTGTTTTTTGGAAGTTCTGATCTTCATTTGTAATCGGCTAGGGATATCTTTTGAATTCGGCGGCACTACATGCAATAAAGTATTATTTGCCTATAAATTTAGCGGGACGCTTTTTCAAAAAGGCATTGACACCTTCTGCAAAATCGCGACTACCAAACGTGGCAACTTGCTTTTCCGCTTCATAAGCAATGGTGTCGTATAGATCATGTCCCATGGCATAGAACATATCTTCTTTGGTAACACCAAAAGCTAGGGTTGGGCGTTTGGCCAATTCCTGTGCCCAGGCTTTGGCGGTTTTAAGCAAATCGGAGTCGTCCTGTACCAACTTATTGGTGAGTCCAAGACCCAAACATTCCTTAGCCATTATTTTTTTACCTTCCACGGCTATTTGTAATGCTTTGCTATATCCAACTTGTCTTGCCAAAAGCCAACTACCACCCCCGTCGGGGCCTAATCCAATATTAATAAAGGCGTACAACAAAGCACTGCTTTCGGACATTACCCTAAAATCGCAGGCAAGGGCCAGGGAAGCACCTACTCCGGCCGCAGTTCCGTTAATTGCCCCGATAATGGGTTTGCGAAGTGTAAAGAGAGTGCGCATCAATGGTTGGTAAGTGCTGGTAATATATGCCCTGCCTTCTTCGGGTGTAATTTGGCCAAAGACAGCCATATCCGCACCTGCACAAAAACCTTTTCCAGCCCCTGTAATAACCACTGCGCGAATGTCATCATCCTTGCGGATTTTGTTGATGGCAATGGTAATTCCGTTCACCAGATCGTCGGTAACCGCATTGTATCTTGAAGGCCTGTTCAGGGTAATAATTCCGATATCGCCTTCCTTTTCAAAAAGTACGCTCTCATTATTGTTGTTTTCAATTTTACTTGGGGTGTCTTTTTTAGGTGAGGAAGTTGTTTTCTTACTATTGGGATTTGAATAGGCTTGGGCTATAAATTCGGCAACACATGCGGGTTTTTCTTCCCCTTTTAGTTCAAATACAAGCTTCAATTTGTATTTGGCCCCGCCTTCAAATGGGCTGAATTCCATTAAAGACACTCTAGCCCTTAACAAGGCGCCTACCGGAGTGGCATTCATGAACCGCACTTTATCCAATCCATAGTTTACCCCCATTGCAATATCCTTTATCTTGAGAGTTTCAAAGCAGAATTTTGAGGCGAGGGACAGGACTAGAAATCCATGTGCCACCGTTTTTTTATAGGGTGAATATTTGGTAGATTTTTCAGGGTCTATATGAATCCATTGGTTATCGTCCGTTGTTCTGGCGAAGGTGTCGATCATATCCTGGGTTATTGTCATCCAATTGGATATCCCCAATTCCTTGCCCTGATAATGGGTCAAATCCGACAGCTGTGGAATTTCTGTGGAATACGCCTTGTTGATTAGTTTTTCTTCTGCCATTCGGTTCGTTTTTTTTCTTTTAAATTGTTTGGTATGTTCTAGCTTCGTTCAAATACTAATTAAATCCGCCAGCAATCATGTGCCCTCCATCAGCTGTAAAAACCGATCCGGTACAATAGCTGGACGCATCGGAGGCCAAAAAACAGGCTAGGCCGGCCATTTCGTCCGGAACGGCCATTCTTCCCGCCGGTAAATGCCGGGTTACCTGGTCCAATATTTTTTCGTTCTGCCAGAGGGCCGAACTGAATTTGGTCTTGATAAGTCCAGGGCAGATGGCGTTGGAACGGATACCAAACTTGCCCCATTCCACGGCCTGTGATTTTGTCAACATAATTAAAGCCGCCTTACTAACACTGTACAGCCCCAATCCAACACTTGGTTTCATTCCTTCTACCGAGGCAATATTGATAATACTTCCGCCTCCCCTTTTTTTCATAATGGAATAACATAGATTGGCCAAAAGGAAAGGGGCCTTGGTATTTATATCCATTATTTTGTCAAATAAAGCGTTTTCCATGGTGTCCAAGGGTCCATAAAACGGATTGGTAGCGGCATTGTTCACTAGGATATCCAAACCTCCAAAAGCATTTACCGTTTCCTCAACCAATTTTTTTAATTGATTTTCATCACCAACATGGCAAGCTATCCCCAAGGCATCGTATCCATTCGCTTTTAAATTGTTTGCAACTTGGTCAACTGCTTCTTGGCTACGGGAACTAATGACTACCTTGGCGCCGTATTCGGCAAGACCTCTTGCAATAGATTCTCCTATGCCTTTACTGGCACCAGTGACAATGGCCACTTTGTTCTTTAAATCGAATTTTTGTTTTATCCTTGTTTGCATCCCGCTTATTTTATTAGAGTTATAGGTTCTAAATATTTCTTATGGGTATGATGCTCAAATTAAACCGGCATAGCACCTCCATTGGCATGCAAGGTGTGGCCACTTATAAATCCGGCTTCCTTGGAAGCCAGAAATAAATAGGCGTGTCCCATATCTTCCGGTGTGCCAATCCGGCCTACGGGAATCATCGAAATCCCTGCTTGGATAACATCCTCAGGCATTGAATCTGTCATTTCAGTTTTAATAAATCCCGGGGCAACAGCATTTACGGTAATATTGTATTTGCCAACTTCCCTGCAAAGGGAATGTGTAAAGCCTACTATAGCAGCTTTACTGGCGCTATAGTTGGTCTGCCCAAAGGCGCCTTGGAAGGCATTCACGGAAGAGGCGGAAATAATCCTGCCGTAATTGGCCATTTTCATATGTGGCACAATTGCCTTGGCGGTTATGTAAAGGGAGTCTAAATTTACCCGCATAACTTGGTCCCATTCCTCGCGACTCATTTTTAGGATAGATCGGTCACGAATTATTCCGGCGTTGTTAATGAGTACATCTATCTTTCCATATTCGGAGATGACCTTTGCAACAGCCTTGTCAACAGAATCTTGGCTGGAAACATCCACATTCTGGTAAAATATTTTGCCGCCATCCTTGGCAATTTTGTCCGCAGTTTTCTGGCCTTCTTCCAAAACATCCCATAGGGCTACAGTGGCGCCTTCATTGCAGAATACTTTACAGATTCCTTCACCTATACCTCTTGCTCCGCCGGTAATGATTACAACCTGACCCTCTAGTTTTTTCATTTTTTTTAATTATTTAACTGGTTTTAATTCAGTAATTTAAAAAACTTTGAAGACAAACTCTAATGAAGTAACAAGTATTATTGGCAGAGGACAACTGTAGTAAGCCCTTATGGCAATCTGGGTAATTAAAAGTTTGAAATAATTTTTAGTTGGCCAAAAAGCAACTATAGAATGAAAATACCCTAGAAATCAAGGAAATTGATACTAGGGTAATTGGTGTTTATGTTTTTAATCGTTTTAAAACTGATACCTAACACCTAATGCAATATCCAGATCCAGGTCATCGGAATAGTTATCATTGAAACCCAACTCGGGACGTATGTCCAAGGATAACAGAAGGGGGAAATCAAAATTACATTCTATGCCTATATCTCCAGCAACTAAAGCAAAGGTACCATCTCCACCCGGGGAATCGAAGGAGCCTAATCCTGCCCCTGCACCTACATACCAGTTAAATAGTCCTTCTATTGGCATCACCCATTGATAGAGTCCAACCAACTTAAAGGCATCAACATTTTTGGAATCGCGCCAACCTAGGTCAAATTCAAGCCTATTGTTATCCGATACCGCTCTTTGATAGGATACTTCCCCTCCAAATCCGTCATTGTCCCCAAGCCTTAGACCAATGGCGTTTTTGGAAATTGCTTGGGCATTGGCCGCCGCTATTGTCATTGTTATAACTGTTAAAGTACTCAGTATTATTTTCATGATTATGATTGTTTTATTTTTTACAAGAATAGATATTCTTTGGTTTCCCCATTGTCCCCATCAAAGCAAATTATAACTCCATTGGTACCCATAGGGATGAACTTTTGAAAAAGTCAATATTTAATTTTGTAGGGGCATTAATTAAAATTGTTTGCTCGTACTTTGTGGATAGTAGTTTTCAATCTTTAAACTGATTATGGCCGACCGCAAACCGAAAAATAGAATATTTTGGATCATCGCTATTGCAATAGCCCTGATGCTACTTTTATTTGCCGTCCTGCAATTTAAGGCCAGAAGTTATATTGAAAATTTCTTGAGCCAAAAAATACCTGACCACATACATTTGACCTATAGCCAAATTCATGTAAACCTGATAAGTGGCTCCGTGGGATTAACAGACGTTGGGTTGGATTTTTTGGATGAGGACTCCAATTGTAGAAAAGCGGGGATGAGGTTGGATGCTATTGATATAAAGGGTGTAGGTTATTATCAGGCCTTATTTGGTAACACAATAAGTGTTAGAGAAATTCAATTGTTAAGGCCAAAGGGGGAATATTATCAAGGGGGGCATCAAGTTGAAAAAGATGGGATTTCGGCCTCTGACAGTGCCAAGGAAAGAACGTTGTCCATAGCCCAATTGTCCGTTGTAGATGGCGAATTCAGGATATTTGGAAAGGATCCGGACACTTTGGTTTTTTCGATGGAAAACTTGAATTTGTCCCTTGAGAATCTAAAAATGGACAAGGAAATTGTAGAACGTATAATTCCATTTGCCTATGGCGATTACGATTTGAGTACCGGAATGGTTTATGCGGATCTTGGACCATTTGAAGCGCTAACCCTAAGCGGTACAACTATCACGAACAAAGAATTACAACTTAGTAATTTATCCTTGAAGTCCAAGTATAACAAGATAACTCTTTCCAGAAAATTGGACAAAGAGCATGATTACATTGATTTGGAAATACCCGAAGTTGTTATGACTAATATGGATTTTGGATTTAATGCTGAACGATTTTTCCTAAACACCAAATCGGTTGTTCTCCAATACCCAAAAATGGAAATCTATCGCGATAAGCTTGTTCAGGACGATTATGAACAAAAAAAACTATACAGCCGAATGTTACGGGAGTTGCCCATAGATTTAAATGTTTCAGAGGTTAAAGTCAACGACGGATATATTTCGTATTCGGAATTGGTGAAAAGTGGGACAGTTCCGGGAGAGATTGTATTTGCCGATCTTGGCGCTACAATAAGCAATGTTTCCAATACCCAGGAAAGCGGCGAAAAGACCGAGATTAAGGCTGTGGCCCAACTTATGGGGGAAGCCCCAATTGAGCTGACATGGAATTTTGATGCCAACAAGGAGAACGATGCATTTTTCGTATCTGGTGTTGTCACTAATTTTAAGTCCAAAAGCATTAATCAATTCCTGAGATCCAATCTACGCACGGAGGCCGAAGGTGATGTGCAAGAGCTTTATTTTACTGTTAGTGGTGATGCAATTAGTTCTACTGGGGATATGAAAATGAACTATGAGGATTTTCGTTTTACAGTGCTTAAAAAGGATAGGATGGGTGTAAATAAACTATTGACCTTTGTTGGCAATATTTTCACCAATGATGGCTCCAAAACGGACGAATCGGGCTACAGATATGGGGAAATATATTCAGAGAGGGATAATACCAAATCATTCTTTAATTATTTATGGCTCAATGTAATGGACGGCATTGTCAATACACTTACCGGTGATGGCAAAAAGGAATAATTTTTTACCAGGATCAGATCAAGCTAAAAATAGGATGGGATATTCTGATTTAGGGGTTACTTTTTTGGCGCTGTATAGAATAGGGATATCCTTTTAAAGGACCAATCAAAATTGGCATTCTTATAATCCGGGCAGAATACTTAAAAAGAGCTAAGCTTCTCCTAAACAAATATACACTTACATTGCTATACCTAAGGTAGGTTTAGCATCATTCAAAAAGTCTCACAACGGCTGTTTTTTAGTTTGTAAATAGCTGCTTAAATGCATCTCTTTAGATCTTACTCAAATAGAGCAAAGCAAAAAATCGTTTGGATCAATGTTTCCGTACAAAGTGCCTTAACTTGTTGTTATTAACAAAAAATAAAATCATTAATATATTATGGAAACAACACAAGCAACTATCGGAATCAAAAAAGACAATAGAAAAGCCGTAGTGGCCATGCTGGGCAAACTTTTGGCGGACGAGTATTTGCTGTACACCAAATTGAGAAATGCGCATTGGAATGTAGAGGGAATCGATTTCCATACCAAACACGTTTTTTTTGAGGAAGAATACAATAAGATAGAGAAAATTGTAGATCAGGTTGCCGAGAGAATACGTATGCTAGGTTTTTATTCTCCGGGGACTTTGAACGAGTTTTTGGAACTTTCACATTTGAAGGATGAAAGTCCAAAAAAGAACGATAGCTCCAGTTTTATGGAAGTTTTATTGGAAGACCACGAAACAATTATCAAGTTTATTAGAAAAAGTATCAGTGAAAATGCAGAGGAGCACAATGACGAAGGTACGGCCGATTTCATAACAGGAATTATGCAATTGCATGAGCAGATGTCCTGGATGCTACGGGCTTCCTTAAAAACCTTTTAATAAGGAATAGGACTTAGAAAGTTATTTGACAGCGGCAGGAAAAACTCCTGCCGTTTTTTTATGAAGTAAGAGATTTTAAGGCCGGTCTGCAGCATCCAGTAATTGGTATTTAGTATTCCTTGAAGGAGGGGTGAATGGGACATAGATGGGCTAATAGGGATGTAGGTCTATTGATCAAGCCTTTAAAAACAAAAAAACCAGTCTAAAGACTGGTTGTGTAAATAATCTCAACTATATATTAGGCTGTGACAGCTACCAAATTTTGATGGTCCTGATAATGTTTAGGACTACAGTTGTATTTTTCCTTGAATATTTTGGAAAAATAGCTTCTGCTAGTTAGGCCTACACTATACACTATTTCCGAAATGTTGAGGTCGGTAGTCTTAATAAGGTGTTCTGCGGTCTCTACCCTAACGTTCCTAATGTAATCTGTGACCGTTCTGTCGAACAACAGTTTAAAACCTTCCTGTAATTTCGCCGGTGAAAGACCCGATTTCTTGCTTAGGTATTTTAGGCTGTATTGAATTTCCGGATAATTTTTGATGAAGTTGGATAACTCTTTTATATCATCCATTTCATCTTTGGTCAAGGATCCGAAATTGTTTTTTGCATTTTTTCTATCTTCCTTATGTTGTTGAATTTCCATGGCCAAAATAACATGTACAATACCTTTTATCAAAAGATTTCTAACCAATCCCTTTTGGGTAATAGCACCCAGCTGTTGTATTTTTTCGGCAATCTTTAGGTTGTATGAACCGATATAGGCAAAAATGTTCTGTCCTAGTTTTGGCAAAAATGTTTTTAGTAACTGATTTCTTAGAAGGTCGGTATTTTCATCATCTTGATCAAGTTCATGTGTGTCCACCATTATATTGGATAGTTTTACAACTTCATTTTTCCTAAAGAACAAGGTGGTATCCTGACTGGGGTCACAGGAAAATATTCCTGTTTGGAATTGGTTAAGGAGTCTTTTTTCTCCTTTGATTCCGAAACTGTGACTGATTTTTCCTTTGGCACAATACATAAAGTGAATGGGGTTGGTAATCGGCATATTATTGATGAGAAGCATATCTTCCTTGAAGACAATGTCGTATTCCATAAAAGATATATTATTCTTAAAGGAAACCCCGCTAATGACACCGCTTACCAAATTATTGTGCAGTTCTAGGTTATACTCCTGTGGTCGAATTTTTAATTTTCCGCCCAAGTCTTGCTGTAACTGATTAAATATGTTGGCTATATTGTTCGTTTTAAGATATACAATTTTCATGTTTCCGTATTTTAGAATTAGTACTTCATTTATCTCTAATAACCCTGGTAATAAATAATACCACGGCAAGTAGTAGGAATAGATGTATTATTATGCCGACGTTGAATATAAAAAAGCCAATAGCCCATAGAAAGAGCATTATTATTGCTGCGATAATCAACATTTTTGGCATTTTCCTTTTTATCATAATCAAAAGGCCACATGGCCTTCGCAATTAATTAAGTCTTGGACTTAGTTGGATTCTGAATGGCTATTGGTCATGCCCATGATAAAATTATCAGGAAGATCATAATTTTTGTTGTCCTCGGAATCCAAGGTCCAACTTTTTCCAATTTTTGAATTCAGTTGATAGGGTTCTGTTGTCTTTTTCATGTTGGCTGTCTTTATATTGCTTATTGTGTTCCACAAAGTTCGTTACAGAGGGTGTCTTTTATGTTATACAATTTTTATATTCTGTTATATAATTCCACGAAATGACCCCTATTTCATTAAAAAGAGTAAGATTTTAATGGACAGAATCAATGATTAACAAGAATTTAAGTAGCTGTTTTATTGGGATTTTTGGTTGTGTTAGAGTATCTTTTGCTAGGTATTTTTCTTGATAAAAGGAAGTTATTGGTTGTACCCAATCTTAGGGTAATATTTAATTTAAAGTGATTTTGTTATAATTAAGAGGAGAGGATTCAACTACTAAAGAGCATGGTTAATGCGGTAGTTTTTGAGATTGATGCCCGCTTAGAAGAAGATATTTCTGGGGTATATGTCATATTTAGACAGGCAAATAGATGTAAAAGGTAGCTCCTTTGTTTACTTGGCCATAAGCCACGATATGTCCTTTGTGTTTTTCCACGATCTTTTTGCAAATAGCCAATCCTATTCCCGTGCCGGAATATTCGTTTTTTTGATGAAGGCGTTGGAATAGTTCAAATATTTTATTGGCATTGGCCTGCTCAAAACCAATACCGTTATCCTTAACGGAAATACAGTAATATTCCTTGGCTTTTTTATGAAAATCATCAGGAATTGAAGTGCGCTGCATTTTTTTGCAAGCGATTTCTATTTTTGGAGTATCAAGAATACTGTGATATTTGATGGAATTGGAAATCAGGTTGCTGAATAGTTGCTCTAACTGAAAGGGGACACCTTTTACCTCAGGAAGGTCGCCAAGTACAAATTCTACCCCCGACTCCCTAATTGGGGCCTCCAGATCTTCCTGTACTTTTTCCATAACAAGATTCAGGTCTACTTGCAGGAAGTCCTTTTTCTTTTTGCTAAGTCTGGAATAGGATAGTAGGTATTTTATAAGGGTCTGCATCCGGTTGGCAGAGGATTTTACTTTGTCAATGTATTGCGCTTGTTGTTCCGTAAAATTTGAGGAATTGGAATCCATTATCCTCGAAATGAACATTTGAATTTTCCTTAAAGGCTCCTGAAGGTCATGACTGGCAACACGGTTAAAAGATTCCAATTCACTATTGGTGCGTTTTAGTTCCAGGTTCTTATCCTTTAGTTTTTGTTCATTTTTTAGTTCTTTGGTGATATCCTTGACTACCCCAATAAATTCGGTCTTTAAAAAATGGCCTGTATTCTGAAGGTGTTTTACCTTCCCTTTTTTGGTTATAATGCGATAGGTGAAATTGGTGATTATTTTTTTCTCCAAGGCCAGGTTTAGTTTTTCGTCATAAACCATAAGGTCTTTTGGATGCACAAAGGGCCTGTAATTTTCAGGTGCTGGCTTAAACTCGTTGGGTTCGCAATCCAATAACCTGAAAAAATTATCGGACATGGTGGCCTCTTGGGTTTCAATATTCCAACGGTAGCTACCAATTTTGGCAACCGCCTCCGCATCATTTAAAATAGAATTCTGTACCGTTAATTGTTCGTTAAGCTCCAATAAACGTTGTTTGGTATTAATTACCTGAGTGCTGTCATAGGAAGTAAGGGTAATACCATCGTTTAGTTTATTTATGGTAGTATGGACCCAAACGCGTTTTTCTTTTAATGGATATTCGGTTTCATGTGTTTCAATGGTGCCATTGTTGGCACATTTTACCATCAAGTCATATAATCCCGTTTCATGTACAAAGGGGTAGATTTTGGAGATGGATTTTCCTATCACTTCATCGACCTGTTTTCCGGTAAGGTTCTCACTTTCGGTGTTGGTGAATAAATATTTGAAATCTATTATTTTACCATTCGAATCTCTCTCGGTAATAAGATGACTAACAGTATTACTGGTGCTTTCAAGAATATTGTTCAAAAAAGACTTGGTTTCTATCAAATTGTGGTTCTGCTTTTCCAGCTGTTGGTTCAAATCCTTTAAATTCCGTGTAAATTCCCTTTCGGAGGTCGTATCGATGGAAGTGGTTAAAACCCCGTCCTCCATTTTTACAGCAGTGGTCCTGAACCAAAACTCATGGCCATTGTATTGAAAATGTTTTTCGAATTTACGGGTGCCCCCCTCTGCAATAACCTTCGATAATTCGTCAAAAATGCCATTCTCAAAGTTAACGGGAACTAGTTCGGACATTTTACGTTGCTCTATTTGGTCGGATTTTCTCCCTAGAACCGATTCAATTTTTTCATTGGTAAATACGATGGTAAAGTCTTTTATTTCACCGCTTGTATTGTAAATGGGCAAGAAGTAACTTATAATATTGTCTGTACTACTTAAAATATTTTGAAGGAATTTCTCTGCGGTGACTGTTTTTTTTCGCTGCGAGTTTATCTGTAGAAATGAGATAATGAAGATAAATAAGGCAAACATACCCAAGAGTAAAGTCATTAGGGGCGTAAATAATATTTGCGATCTATATTCTTCCTTGCGCTTTGCAAGTTGAATCTGCTTTTCTTGATACATTTGGTTTCTAAGCAAATTCAACTGGGTAATGGACTTTGAAACCTTGGTTATTTTTTCCCTATCACTGGAAGAGTAATTTGTTTTTTGGAAGGGAATATTTGCTATAATCTTTAAGGAATTATAAAGGCTGTCCTGCCAGGATTGTACCGAAAGTAGAATTTTCTGATGTACAGAATTATCTTGGGTTAGCTTCCTAAGTTTTTGGAAGGACTCCTGTACTTGCGGTTTGTAATTTTCATAGGAAGAAATACCCAATGTGTCCTGGGAAAGCAGATTTTTAAGCTCCGTAGACTGCATTTGGGCATAATAGGAAAAAAGTTGATTTATTTCCATGTCCACCTCCAAGGTATGGGAAACCATATCTGCCGATTGTCCAAGCTGTACGATCTGCTTGTAACTGATGCTCCCAAGAAACATAAGTAGGGCAATGGCCAAAATAAGCGAGACGGCAAGTACTTTTGGAGAGGATGTTATTTTTCTTATCGGCATGCCTTAACTCCCTTTAGATCCTTAATAAAAAATTATCCTTGTTCAAGGCCGAGGTATGGTATTGCCAATTGAGCTGTAAAACCTTTTCAATTGCCTGTTTTAGGGCCCCAAAGCTATTGGGTTTATTAATGTAAATATTGGCGCCGTTTACAAAGGTTTCTTCAATATCGGCTTCGGAAGAAGATGTTGAATATATGGCAACCAGTAGGTCCTGAAGTCTAGGGTGGTTTCTTATTTCATTGAGGCACTGCATTCCATTCTTGACGGGCATGTTTAAATCCAGAAATACTATTTCCGGTAAGATCACATTGGGCAGGACCAAGTAATCCATTAACTCTTTTCCATTATTGAAAAGAGATAATTTAGTCTTAATTTTAATTTCATTCATGGCTTCCTTGAACAATGTTCTGTCATCTTCATCATCATCGGCCAAGGCTATGTTTAGCGTATGTAAGGGCATATTTTGGTCTGGTTATTTTTGGGTTAAGGCTCTTTCTTTCCGTTTAAGGATTATTTTCTGAAAGGCGGAAGGAGTAAGTCCGGTCGTTTTTTTGAATTGGGCCGATAAATGTGATACGCTGCTATAGTTAAGCTTATAAGCTATTTCGGTTAAAGTTAGTTCATTTTGAAGGATTAAACTTTTGGCTATATCTATTTTTTTTAAAATTACAAAGTTCTCAATTGAAGAGTAGGTCGCTTCAGAGAATACTGAGGACAAATAGGTATATGAATAGTCCAGTTTTTCAGAAAGATAGGTGGAGAAATTGTAAAGTTTAGGGTTCTCTTCATCATTGATCCATTCTGTAACGGAATCTTTAATACGTTGCACCAATGCCATTTGTTGGTCATCCATAATTTCTATACCATATTTTCCCAAAAGAGATGCCATTTCCTGTTCTTCCCCAGCTGTAGGCCTTCTTTCAAATTCAATTTCCCCTACACCGTGAATGGTGTATTTCATTCCTAAGGCGTCCAATTGTTCCTGTAGAACAGCTTTACAGATAAGGTTAAAATCAAATTTTAAATAGATTCTCATTAATTGCATATAATATGGGCCTGTTACATGGATTCCCGTAAACAGGGAAAACAATGTAGGCGTTATACACAAAGATGATGATTTTTTAATTTCAATTAAACTGCTCAGTGAATTTTTTATCCATTGTACACCTAATTGATACCGTAGCTAATATTTGCTACTATCTATATGTGCAGCCTTACTCGCATTCTAGGAAGTGGTTATAATGCCTTGTGCATGCTGTGGTAGCTTTATTAGCGATTAAATGGTTTTAGTTTGTTATGTAGTTTTCTTCGGGAATTTCCTTAAAAAATTCTGCTGTTTCAATATTGCTCGATGGGCTATAATTGGCCAATACTGTTCCCTTGCTGCCGTCGTTTGTTTCCAAAATATATAAAATGGACATGTCGGACGGATTGCTCATACCTTCGAAGCGATATTCCTTTAAAATAGTAACATTTTCAGGCGAATATTCAATTTTCGTCTTCAAGTCGATCAATTTCATGTTTTCCACCCGGTAGTTGCCATTAAAGCCTTTTTTTTGATATTTATCTATAATTTCTTTTTCGTTCTTGGCAAATTCATTCTTCATTTTCATATTTTTTAAATTTATATCGGATTATATTTTTAATTGAATCTTTGGAAAAAGGTTCCTTTGTTTTTTGTAACCAAAAATCATTGGTCATACTATTGGGTATAAGGTCTGGGCATTGTCATGTATTTCCTGGGGAAATAAAAACGGACAAAATCCGCAAAGGAAAATGTCCGTTCATAACAAAATCTAACCAACCAAAGAGAATCTTTTAATTGTCGTCCGTGGCGTCATCTATTTCATCACCAATTTCTTCCACACCTTCCTCAATATCATCACCTACCTGTTCTATTCCGTCCTCAATCTTCTCACCTGTAGTTTTTTCTTCCCTGCAACTGGTAAAGGTGGATAAAGAAATAGTAAATAGTAGAGCGAATAAAAAGTATATTATCGATTTTTTCATTTTTATAGTTTTAGGATTACGTACTTGTGTACTTAATGTTGTTAATGATAATTATTACAAAGCTGTCTTATTTAGACCTTACTTCTGCCTGTAAATAATGATATTACAAAGAGAATCAAGAAAATAAAAAATAAGATTTTGGCAATACTGGCAGCTCCTGCTGCTATTCCCCCGAATCCGAAAATTGCGGCGATTATTGCTAATATTACAAATGTTACTGTCCATCGTAGCATGATATATGTGTTTTTTAGGTTAATACTATAAATTGTTCTTTAAACAATCTCTGAAACAAATCTCGGGCTATTAAATCACTTTGATTAACGTTATCACATTAATGGTTAACACAGATGGTTTTAGTGTAACTTGTTTTAATTCAGTTGTTTGTAGGGTTGGTGAATTTGATGTTTTCCGGAATGTCCAATGTTCGTATAGGGAAGGGGATATTAATGTTGTTATCGTCAAAAGCTTTCTTTATGGCTATCATGGCGATAGTTTTGGCTTTTAAGACCTCTAGAGAGGAGGTGGATTGAATCCAAAATCGAGTTTCAAAATTTATGGAGCTATCGCCAAATTCGGTATAAAGAAAAATTACTTCCTTGGCATTTTCTACGTTGTCAAAATGGGAGGCAATGGTCTTGCATACCAAGTCGCGCACAAATTCCAAATTGGACGAATAGGCAACACCGCACTTAAGAATTACACGGGACTGTGCTGTTGTTGAGAAATTTCTTATTGGGTTCTCCAAAACCAATTTATTGGGAATGTAAACCAAATTATTGTCCGATTGTTTTATGGTTACTGCTCTTAGGTCTATATCGATCACCTCACCTTCATAATCATTGCTCTCTATCCAATCCCCAAATTTTATATGCTTTATATAGGAAAGTACTATACCGGAATAGGTGTTGGCCAGGGCGCCCTGCAATGCCAGACCTACAGCCAGACCTGCTACCCCTGCACCCGCTAAAATTGTATTTAGCGTTTTGCTTAGGTCCAAGATTCCAAGCACTAGAAATAACCCGGTTAGAATTACCAAAACTGAAATTAATTTGGTAATTAAATTCTTCATGGATTTTTGTAGACTGCTTTTCTCCAATAGTTTCCACGTAAGTTTGGTGAAATATTTGGAAAGTAGAATTACGATGGTGAATACGAACAGAGCTAAAATAATATTGGGTAAATTCACTATTAAACTGTCTACCCAAGACGTTAGTCTATTGATCATTTCCTCCCAGGCCTCGTCTATATCTAAATCCATAACCGTACTTTTAGTTGTTGTTTTAAAAGTTAAGAAGATTTTCAGGAATAACCCTATGATTCTTAAATATACGTTTATAATAAACGCTGATCCAATAAAAATGGTTCCGATATACTTAAATATCGGAACCATTAATTAACAACCAACCTAACCATCTTAATCGAATTACTCTTGTAGTTTACAGTAATTCAAAGAAGAATACATTTAAACCCAAATGTCCCCCCGAAATTATGGGTTTACCTGATTGCCAAAACGTAAATGGCAATATTCTTTTTCTTATAAACCAAAATTATCAAAGGCGTTCAATATATGTGTGCTGTAATATCAATAAGATTGACTCTTTTGCTAATCTATAAAGTAGATGACATGGGTTGATTTGTTCAATTCATTCAATTTCAATGGTATGTGATACAATTTATTGGTATTGGGTTAGTGCAGTAAAAGGGATTAACTACCTTTAATCAACTTGTTAATTGGTTGCGACATGTTTAAATCTGCTATTAAAATAGTCAAGGTATTATATCGTAGAGTGCTATTGAGCATTGCATTTTACCCTGTGCTCATTTCATTCGGCTATTGTCTATTGGCATTTATAATACTGGAACTGGAAAGTTTGGAATTGGCCAAAAGGTTTAAAGAACAGATTCCTTACCTCTTTATAGAGGATTATGAAACGGCTAGGGCCATATTAACAACTTTAATTGGTGGCATTCTTTCTTTAACGGTATTTAGTTTTACCATGGTCATGGTGGTACTCAGCCAGGCTTCTTCCAATTTCTCTCCAAGATTATTGCCAAGTCTGGTCTCCAATAAAAGACATCAATTAATTTTAGGGGTTTATATAGGTACACTGTTGTATTGTATTATAATTCTCATTGTTCTTGGAGCCAATGATATTGAAACCCATTCGGTGGGGTTCTCAGCCATGTTGGCCGCAATTTCAGGAGTATTTTGTACAGGATTGTTTGTATATTTTATCCATAGCATTTCTGTCTCTATTCAAATTCAAAATATAATAGATAATATATTTCGATCCAGTTCAAAATATTTGGATAAGGACTTTGAGGATTCTAGTAGCCTAAAGGTTGGGTTGCGAGAATTTAAGATGGATGATTTTGAAACCATTAACTCAGATAAGTCGGGCTATTATAGAGGGTTTGATGACTCTTTGTTAAGCGATTCCTTAGTTGGGAATTGCCATCAATTTGAAATACTGCCATTCGTTGGATGTCATTTATGGGAAGGAATGCCATTGATAAGAGCCCAGAATTCGCTTTCGGATGAGGATTTGAAAAACTTAATGTTGTGTATAAATATTTCCAGTAATAGAAGTGATCAAAACGAGGGAATAGACGGATTTATTAAATTGATGGAAATAGCGGTCAAAGCCATGTCACCGGGGATTAACGATCCTGGAACTGCCATTGATGCCATTAATAAATTGGCACCATTATTTGTGAAGATTTTGAGATTTCCGCCTAAGACTTCCAACTCCTTAAGGGACGGCAAGATTATCATAGTCAGAAATAACGTTATGGCCAAGGAATTACTTCAGACAATTATTCAGCCTATCAGGTTGTATGCAAAAAAGGATAGTTCAGTTGTTATTGCCTTGCTTGGGGCCTTAAAATTTATAGCGCGTGATGCAAAGGTTTCCAAGGAAAATAAGGAAGATGTGAAAAAGGAATTGGAAGCTTTAAAAATAGATGTGGAGGGAAATATTGAGAATAAATTTGATCGCGAAAAAGTTTTGGCAATGTTTGAATAGAAAAATTATTAAGGAGCAATTCTGGAAATGGTTTGTTGTATTGAGTTATACCATTTATACAAACCTTTTATCTTGCATTTTGTAACAATATAAAAATTAAAACACATGGAATATATAGAGTCAGTAAACCCATATAACGGAAAGCCTTTTGAAAAGTATAGAATATTTTCTGAAAGTGATATAAAGAGGGTGTTGGAAAAGGCCGAACTGGCCTTTGAAAGTTGGAAAATTGAAAGCGTGGAACATAGGTCGGGACTGTTGAAAAAACTGGCCAAGGCATTGTTGAAAAATAAAAAATCCTATGCCCAGTTAATGTCCAAGGAAATGGGAAAGCCTATAAATCAAGGTATTGCCGAAATTGAAAAATGCGCATGGGCTTGCGATTTTTATGCCAAGAATGCCGTTAGGTTTCTTGCAGATGATCTTATAGAAACCGAGGCTGACGAAAGTTTTATAAGTTACGACCCCATTGGTTGTGTATTGGCTATTATGCCCTGGAATTTTCCCTTTTGGCAGGTTGTCCGCTTCGCGGCACCTACGCTCACTGCCGGTAATACTGTAATATTAAAGCATGCCAGTAATGTACCCGGTTGTGCCATGGCACTTCAGGAGCTATTTCTTTCGGCAGGCTATCCAGAGGGAAGCTTTCAGTCTATTATTGCGGACCATCAACAGCTTGAGTCTATCATTGGAAATTCCATTGTACAAGGTGTTACCCTGACGGGAAGTGAGAAGGCAGGTAGGGCTATTGCGGCCCAGGCAGGAAAGCATTTAAAAAAATGTGTTATGGAACTAGGGGGCAATAATGCCTGTATAGTTTGGGAAGATGCCGATTTGGACAAACATTTGGACACCATGGTAATGGCCAGAATGCAGAATACCGGACAGAGTTGTATAGCGGCAAAAAGATTCATAGTAGTCGAGGCTATATATGAGGAGTTTCTAATGAAATTTTCCAATAGAATCCAAACTCTTAAATCTGG
Source organism: Arenibacter sp. S6351L (assembly GCF_023016025.1). Classification (NCBI taxonomy): domain Bacteria; kingdom Pseudomonadati; phylum Bacteroidota; class Flavobacteriia; order Flavobacteriales; family Flavobacteriaceae; genus Arenibacter; species Arenibacter sp. S6351L. Next base: position 52,377 of record NZ_JALKBB010000018.1, read on the forward strand.
AGATCCGTTGGATAAACACACGGATATCGGTGTAATGGCCAGGGAGGACTTGGCCAAAACATTGGCGCAACAAGTAAATGATTCCTTGGACAAGGGGGCTCAGGTTAAGCTTGGAAATAAACGGGACGGTGCCTATTATGAGCCTACAGTACTTACTGGTGTAGTTCCTGGTATGCCCGCCTTTGATGAGGAACTTTTTGGCCCAGTGGCAGCTGTGGTCAAGGCAAAAGATAGAATGGAAGCCATTGAGATGGCCGCAAATTCTAAATTTGGTCTAGGATCCATGCTGTTCACAGAGGATATAAAATCTGCACGGAAAATAATAGGGAATATACCGGATGGGGCATTTTTTATCAATGAAATGGTGAAATCCGATCCAAGATTACCTTTTGGAGGAACAAAAGCCTCGGGATTTGGTCGTGAGCTTTCCATGGAAGGTATATTGGAGTTTGTGAACAAAAAGACGGTTTATATAAGGAAATAGAATTTTAATGGGAATTTGCTATTGCTATATATTTTGGTCTGTACCCCAACTATTCCTAAAAGCGAATTGATTTTGGGGCATACGTTGCCGTTCACTTATTTCTTTTTTCTGAAGCTTTTGGGGCAGATCATCCAGTTCCCCGCCATAGTAGCCTAGGGCAATTGCCGTAACAATATGGAATTCTTCTGGGACATTGAAGATGTGTTGGGCCTTTTTGTAGTCTAAACCGGCCATATGGTGCATGGCTATCCCCATGTACTGTGCCTGTACGGTCATTGCACCCAATCCCATGCCCAAGTCGTGAAGGGCATGGAAATTTTCTTTTCCGTTTTCGCTTTCTTTCTTATATGCTGTAAGCATTAAAAGAGGGGCATTTTTTGCCCAAATCTTATTGGAATCTGTTAGGTTGTCTATGATTTTTCCATAGGCCTTTGAACCTTTTTCTGCATATAGGAATCGCCAAGGTTGTTCGTTATTGGAACTTGGAGCCCAACGTACAGCTTCAAAAAGTTGGTGCAAATGTTGTTCAGTGACTTTTCTATCCTTAAAAATCCGAGGGCTATATCGCTGTTTTAAGAGTGCAAATATTTCATAATCGGAATCGGCGATATTTTCTAATTGTATTTGTTCCGGTGCTGTCATGTTTCTTTTTTTTAGCAAAGTTTTATTAATCCGTTTCTTTTTCTTGCAATAAATGGGTTGCCAAAATAAATGCTTCTGCCATAGCAGCTTTTTTTAGTTTGGCCGCTCTTTTTATGGGTTTAGGGACTTGCTCTAGGGTTTAACATCATTAGTTTCTAATTTTATTAAATGGATCGTATTGCAGTTATGGCCCAACCAAGGAGCAACCGCTTTGGTTGAACGCGGTAAATGGGTCTTCTTTATTCCTGGTTATTTTGAGCTGTATTTGCCGCTGGTAAAGGGCAATGTGTGCCTCTGATCCGTTTGTTTGTAGCATCCCCAGGGGATGGCCCACAGGGGGCTTAAACTGTATAGGCTTTAAAAATTATATCAATAATAATAACTTGTGGGATAATTTATTGACCCAAAACCAATAATAATTGATTCTTTCCAAACAGGTTTTTAGAGCTAATAACGATTGGCAGGGGTCCATATAGTTGTTGTAGTATATACACCTGAAATAGCGTCAGGGATAATGTGGTAGGCCATTTGGCAGGTGGTACTGCTACAGAGAAACTCCAAGGGGTTTTAGCTTGTCCTAGGTTAAATCCAAAACTTACGTTTCATTCTTAGGAATCCGATAATAAAACTGATATACATCAATACGATCAGTGATAGGTGTATTCTTCTAATATGAACATATTCATTTAATTGGTAGGTATAATTATAAAATCTGGAAGCCTTGATGGGGGCATAACCCAGATAAAAAATTAACAATCCAATGCTAATCCATTTAATTCCTGTAAACCTATAATCCAATTTTTTTGAACTATGCCTGTGTTCCAAGAAAAAGAGGGTAATACATATTAAAATGGCAATAGCTCCCGCCAAATAACTAAATACCTGTGATTCTAGTTTAAAGTTTTGAAAAAATGGATTTATCAGCGAGGCGGTCAGATAAAATATTCCGGCCAATAATATATAATTTTTATATGTTTTGTTCTCTATATAGCACCAATAGACGTAAAAAAAATAGCTAAAGAAAACTAAGTTATAAATATTGTAAATAAAAACATTGTGCTTAACAAAAGCAGAGAAAATGGAAATATGGAATACCTCATAGTTCTTTGTAAAATAGCCCAATAATTCTGTTAGGAAGGTGTACATTATAAGTATTGGGAAATACTTTAAAGGTGTACTGTAATATTTGGGGTATTTTATTAAGGCTATTAATAAGGTTACGGCATAGAGCGGTTGACTGGCATTCTCTAAAATAGTATCCAATATTTCCATTTTTGCTTTAATCTGGGGTTAATGGGTCTTATTAATCCTCATGGTATGGTGGAGGAACCATATTGGCCTCGTTCAACACCATACTTTTATTTTTGGCATAGAAAGGGGCAGGGGATGCTGTTGGCATAAAGGAAGCCTCGGATTTACTTTCACTAGACTGCATCCTGTTCATTCCTTCCTCTTTTTTTGGTTCCAAATTATCTGTAAGTAAAACGGGGACATTTTTGCCATCGTCCTCTTCCCTAATGTAGTACCCGTATTCCCGATTGTTTTTATCCTTAATGGCAGGAATGATAAAAAATGAATTTTGCTTTGGATGTTTTATTTCCCTGCCATCTTCAAAGGTCTTTTTATCTGGATAATTGGAAAAATAAAAACGTAGGGAGGAAATTTCCACATTGGCCTTTTTAGCTTCTTGTTCAATATAGTTCATATATTCCTTTATGGTATTGTAATCATAATAACCAAACCGGGCTACATCAAATTTCTTCTCAGGGGCCAGTTCATTTTCATATTTTTCAATTAGGCCAACCCTTCGCTCGCCGTAGGCATCGTACATAGTTTTTGCCTGGGATACGGAAACAATCTGCTTGGGAGCATTAATTTCCATAGGTTCAGGTTCTGTCATAGGTGATTTTTCCTTTTTTTGTTCACAGGAAGTGAGACCAAAAACAACAAGGATTCCAAGGCACAAGTTTGCGTGAATTCTTTTTAGGTTTTTCATAATTTAAATTTTTACAATTAGTTGTTAATTAAAGTAATTATTTAGTGGTAAGCGTTGGGGGAAAACACTTGTTAAATTATATGTTAAAGTACTGATTATTGTACATCTAAAAAAATCATGTAAAAAATAAATCCCATTTGGCAAAGGCCAAATGGGATTTTAAGACTGTCCCCATTTTAAGGGATTATACTTATTAGGTTATTGATTCATGGTCAACAAAAACTCTTCGTTGTTCTTGGTTTGCCTAAATCTTTGTTCAATAAATTCCATGGCCTCTACCGGATTCATGTCGGCCAAATACTTTCTCATGATCCACATTCTCTGAATGGTGTTTTCATCCAGTAAAAGGTCGTCCCTTCTTGTACTCGAAGAAGTAAGGTCGATAGCAGGGAATATTCTACGGTTGGATATTTTTCTATCCAATTGTAATTCCATGTTACCTGTTCCCTTGAATTCCTCAAAGATTACTTCATCCATTTTAGAACCGGTTTCGGTAAGTGCAGTTGCAATAATGGTTAAGGAACCTCCACCTTCAATATTACGTGCAGCTCCAAAGAAACGTTTTGGTTTGTGAAGGGCGTTGGCATCCACACCACCACTCAAGACCTTTCCGGAGGCAGGTTGTACGGTATTGTAGGCACGGGCAAGACGGGTAATGGAATCCAATAGGATAACCACATCGTGACCGCATTCTACCAAACGTTTTGCTTTTTCCAAAACAATATTGGCAACCCTAACATGTTCTGTAGCCTCCTTGTCAAAAGTAGAGGCAACAACCTCACCGCGAACATTACGCTGCATGTCCGTTACTTCTTCTGGACGTTCATCTATCAAAAGGATAATTTGATAAACTTCTGGATGATTTGCAGCAATACCATTGGCTATATCCTTCAAAAGCATGGTCTTACCAGTTTTGGGCTGGGATACGATCATACCTCTTTGACCTTTTCCAATGGGACTGAATAAATCTATAATTCTTGTAGAAATGGTACTTTGTCTTTCCGCAAGATTGAATTTTTCCTGTGGGAACAATGGGGTCAAGTGTTCAAAAGACACCCTGTCCCTAACTATTTGGGGATCTATCCCGTTTATCTTATTCACTTTAATAAGTGGGAAATACTTTTCACCTTCTTTTGGCGGACGTACATTCCCAAGTACGGTATCTCCAGTTTTTAATCCAAATAATCGTATTTGGGACTGGGATACATAAATATCATCTGGAGAAGAAAGGTAGTTGTAATCAGAAGATCTTAAAAATCCGTAACCATCCTGCATAATATCCAAGACACCTTCACTTTCTATAATACTGTCGAACTCAAATTCCGGTTCTTTGTATTTGTTTTTTAGGTCCTTATCAAAATTGCTGTTGTTTTTGTCAACATTGCCTTTTTGATGGTGTGGATTTTTTTTATGTTGAGGTTTGTTGGCTTGCGGAGTATTTTGCTGTGATGCATTTTGTTGTGGTGCACCCTTTTGAAATTCCTTTTTCGCCTGAACAGGACTATTGTGTTGGCGGGGCTTTCTTTCGCGTTTAGTATCCTCTTTTTTATCTTCGACCACAGTTGGAGTTTCTTCTGGGGTGCTGGGTTTTTCTGTTGGAGTAACAGATTTTATTTCCGGCTTTCCCGGTGCAGCGGCTTTTGTTCCGGCCTCTTTTGGCTTCGACTTGATTATTCTGGACCTTTTTGGCTTTGCTGGGCTACTTTCCTCTGTAGTTGTAGTTGTAGTTCTTTCTTGAACTATTTTTGGATTGGATGCTTGTACATCCAAAATTTGATAGACCAAATCAAGCTTTTTTAAAGTTTTAAATTTGGCAACATTTAGGCCCTGGGCTATTTCCTGAAGCTCAGGAAGCTTTTTTGATTTTAAATCTGAAATCTCAAACATTAAGTTTTGAATAAATTATACTTATTACGAAAATATGAAGTGTATGTTGTTCTTGTTTTTGGATAATAAAGGGAATGAAATCCCCTGTTGGTAAGTAATCTGACTTATAACGTAGCAATATTACAAATTATTTTCAATATTAGGGTGATAATTTTTAAAAAGACGCTTATTTTTGCTTCTAAATTGTATTATAAAGCATGATTCAAAGAATTCAGACTCTTTATTTAATCGTAGTTATACTATTAGGGGCGGTTGTACCGTTTTTTGTAAATCTATGGTCGGATGCTAGGGGAAATGAGATATTTGCGGAAAATGAAGTATTTGTTTCCATTGCTTTTTATGCCGTTGCAGTCCTTGGACTGTTGGGGATAGTTTTATTTAAGAATAGACAAAATCAATTTGTAGTTAACAGGTTGAATATGATATTGAATCTTTTTTTACTAGGATTTTTCGTTTACCGATCACTAAACTTATCCGGAGAAACTTTGGTTTCTGAGAAGGGTATTGGGATGCTGATTCCTGTATTTTCTATCGTTTTTTTAGTCCTGGCCAACAGGGCAATAAAAAAGGATGAAGATCTTGTAAAATCTGTTGATCGATTGCGTTAAGCCTAACATCTTAGTAGTATTAGTGCGTGAACCCGGGGTAGTGCCCGGGTTTTTTTTTGGTGAAACTCAGATTTAAAAAGTTGCTTGTAACGAATTTAAAACTGTTAGTTGAACTAATCCCTCTTTTTTAGCGGGATATTGTGGTTTATCCCTTAGTATCTTATAGGCCAATGATAATCATCCCCTCTTACCAAGCTCAATAATCTCTAAATCCTTAATATTCTCTTTGTCTATTGCAAATCGCAACATGGTCCGTATTTGATGAAAACCATGGATGCCGCACGCTCCGGGGTTCATATGTAACAGGTTTAACTTTTTATCCCACATTACTTTTAGGATATGGGAGTGTCCGGAGATGAAAAGTTTTGGTGGGTTCCTTTTGATCTCTTCCCTGATCCGTACATTGTATTTATTGGGGTATCCACCAATATGGGTCATCCAGACATCAACATCCTCACATTTAAATCGGTTGTCCAATGGATACTCCAATTGAATCCTATGTTCATCTATATTTCCGTAAACTCCTTTTACCGGCTTTATTTTTTCCAACGTATCCATTACCTCCAAATTACCAATGTCTCCAGCATGCCATATTTCATCGGCCTCCCTAGCGTATTTTAGGATTTTTTCGTCCATATGCCCATGGGTATCGGAAAGAAGGAGTATTTTTTTCATGCGTTTAATTCTTTTTAATTTTTTTGCCAAGAAAGCAAATTGCAAATTTAAAAACTGTGTAAACCTAAGGTTCCTGCCTTGGAATTTTGGAGCTGTAAACATAAGGGAATTGGATAAATGGGCATAGTAAAACTTTATAACAATATTGTATTAAAACATTTCAGCTATCTGTTTTTCTCCCTTAGAACAAGTATCTTTGCCAACCACAAAACTAAATTATTCATTTGAGATATTTCGTCCAATTTTCTTATCAGGGCAGGTCGTATCACGGTTGGCAAAAACAGCCCAATGCAATAAGTGTACAGGAGGTTTTGGAAAACGCTTTTTCCTTAATTCTACGGGAAACAGTGTCTTTGACCGGTGCGGGTAGGACGGACGCTGGAGTCCATGCCAGGGAAATGTTCGCCCATTTCGATTCCGATGCGGTTTTTGAAGGTGTGGAATTGGTTCATAGGTTAAACGCCTATCTTCCTGAAGATATAGCCATTGTTTCTATTGTTGAAGTTCCGGCGGAGGCACACGCCCGTTTTGATGCTTCTGAGCGTACATATGAATATTGGATAGTTCAAAAAAAGAATCCCTTTTTGGTAGATGGGGCCTATTATGTGAAATATCCGTTAAATATAGAGCAGATGAACAAAGCTGCAGCTATTTTAGTGGAACATAAAGATTTTGAGTGTTTTTCAAAGTCGAATACCGATGTAAAAACCTATCTCTGCGATGTTAGGAAGGCTCAATGGACCAAAGATGGGGACAAGTTGGTTTTTACCATAAGTGCCGATAGATTTTTGCGGAATATGGTCCGAGCCATCGTTGGAACACTTATAGATGTTGGTTTGGACAAATCTTCCCCGACCAACATAGAATATATATTGGCCAGTAAGGATAGAGGGAAGGCAGGGGTATCGGTACCTGCAAAAGGATTATATTTGACAGCAATAAAATATCCAAAAAATATTATTGATTACAATGGATAAGGATACGGGTAAAGCATTTGATTATAGATTGTTCAAGCGTCTGCTTAGACATGTTAGGCCATATAAATTAACTTTTTATGGCGTTGCCATAGCAGCAATCTTACTGTCGGGTTTTGCTGTTCTTACCCCTATTTTGGTGGGTGAGATAGTTGATAATGCCATTACCAATAAGGATGGTCAAAAATTATTGACCTTGACCTTGGCCATGGTGGGTGTACTGTTGGGCGAAGTTTTAAGTCAGCTTTATTTTAATTATTACGCCAATTGGTTGGGAGAATCCGTTATAAAGGATATTCGGATAAAACTTTTTAACCATCTTATGGGGTTTAAGATGAAGTATTATGACAATTCTTCCATAGGTTTATTGGTTACACGAGCGGTGACGGATATGCAAAGGATAGGGGAGATTTTTAGTGAAGGTTTCTTCGTTATCGTGTCCGATTTACTTAAAATGTTGGTGGTGGCCATTGTAATGCTTGTAGCCAATTGGAAGCTGTCGTTAATAGTATTTGCTGTTTTGCCTATAATTTTATACGCTACAAGACTGTTTCAAAAGGCCATGAAGGTTGCTTTTATTGAGGTTAGGGCCCAGGTTTCCAATCTTAATTCATTTGTTCAGGAACGTATTACCGGAATGAAGATAGTGCAGTTGTTCACTAGGGAAGAAATAGAGAAGGAGAAGTTTAGGGAAATCAATGAAAAACACCAAAATGCTTGGTTAAAAACGGTATGGTACAACTCCATTTTTTTTCCGGTTGCTGAAATTGTATCCTCTATTACCGTAGGATTGATAGTTTGGTACGGAGGTCTGCAGAATGTTGCCAATATTAGTAAGGAGGAATACGGTACCATTTTCATGTTCATATTGCTGTCCAGTATGTTGTTTAGACCACTGAGGCAAATTGCGGATAAGTTCAATACCCTCCAAATGGGAATGGTAGCTGCCAACAGGGTGTTTAAAATATTGGATACGGACAGTAATATTCAAGATGTAGGAACAATAGATAAGGATAGTGTTAAAGGTGATATTGAATTTAGCAATGTACGCTTCGGCTATTTGGAAAATGAGGAAGTGCTCCATGGAATTTCCTTTAAGGTAAAGGCGGGAGAGACCATTGCTATAGTAGGGGCAACAGGTGCTGGGAAATCCACCATAATTAATTTGCTAAATCGTTTCTACGAAATTAATTCAGGCGCTATTTTGATTGATGGTATCAATATCAAGGACTACAAATTAAGCTCATTAAGGTCTAAAATTGCCGTGGTGTTGCAGGATGTATTTCTCTTTGCCGATACCATTGCCAATAATATTTCCCTGAAGAATGATGCTATTACCATAGAACAAATGGAACAGGCTGCCAAGCAGATAGGTGTCCATGAGTTTATTTCCAGTCTTCCAGGAGGGTATACCTACAATATTAAGGAAAGGGGAACTATGCTTTCCAGTGGTCAGCGACAATTGATAGCCTTTTTAAGGGCCTACGTGAGCAACCCCAGTATTTTGGTATTGGATGAAGCTACTTCATCGGTAGATACGTATTCCGAACAGTTGATACAACGTGCAACGGAAAAGATTACCGAAGGGCGCACTTCCATTATAATTGCCCATCGATTGGCAACGATTAAAAAGGCCGATAAAATATTGGTAATGCAGGACGGCTTGATAGTAGAGACCGGAACCCATAAAGAACTATTGAAACAAAAAGGGTATTATCAAAATTTATATGAAGCCCAATTTTTGGCAGAAGAGGTAGCTTAAAGAAAAATAAGTGCTGTTACATTAGATCGGACTTAATTATACTGGCCAGTTCGGTCAAATCCTTAAACAATACAAACTCCCCATTTTTGATATAGGAGATCAGGCCCGTTTCTTCGCTGACAATAAGCGCCAAGGAATCGGTTTTTTCGGTGATGCCAACAGCAGCCCTATGCCTTAGTCCAAATCGCAATGGTATGGAGCGTTCATTGGAAACAGGGAGAATTACGCGGGTAGCCACTATAAAATTATCCTCAATAACCGCCGCTCCATCATGTAAGGGGCTGTTCTTATAAAAAATACTTTCCAGAATAGGCTGGGTTATTTCGATATACATTTTATCTCCGGTCGACTTAACAAAGTCCAAGGAATTATTTCTGGCAATTATAATTAGGGCACCAGTTTTGGTGCTCCCCATTTTTTCACAGGCAGCTATAATAGCGTCTACATTGGTTCCTATGGTAAGTCCGTCTTCCTTAAGGAATTTAAAGTGTTTTAAAAAGTTGCGCTTTGAGGCTAAATTGGTAGAGCCTACCATTAACAGAAATTTTCTGATTTCCTGTTGGAAAACAATGATAAGGGCAATTAGTCCCACTTGCATAAAACCACCTACCATGCTACTGATCATTTTCATCTCCAAAACTTCAGTCAACTTCCAAAAAGCCCAAACAATAACAATTCCTATAAATATATTAATGGCTACGGTACCACGGACTAATTGGTAGACATAATACATTAGTACAGCCACCAAAAAGATGTCTATAATATCTGTAACACTAAAATCTAAGAAGTTTAAAAAATCCAATCCTGTGGTTTTTGTAAAAATAGGAAATAAGCTATAACCTCAAATTAAATTCTAAGAAATGTTTTGACCCTTTTTTGAACAATTTTTCAATAGCTAGGAATAAAAATTGGTCACAAATGATTCTCGGAGCCATTAATGGCATTAAATAAATGAATGCATTCGATGGCCTCCTTAACATCATGTACTCTTAATATTTGTGAACCTTTGGTAAGCGCGTACATATGTAGGGCCGTACTGCCGTTTAAGGCATTGTTAGGAGAGGTTTCAAGTAGCTTATAAATCATGGATTTCCTGCTAATACCCGTTAAAACAGGCAGATCCATAGCGTGCAGCAAATTAAATTTTTTGAGAATTTCATAGTTCTGTTCCAAGGTTTTTGCAAATCCAAAACCAGGATCAATAATAATATCGTTAATGCCGGCAGCACGCGCCAAGGCTACTTTTTCGGAAAAATAATAGAGTATTTCTCCCAAGAGGTTTTTATAGTTGGTCATGCCCTGCATAGTGCTGGGAGTGCCTTTCATGTGCATCATAATATAGGGCGCTCTGTGCTTCCCGACTATTTCCAACATTTTTGGATCCAAATTGCCGGCAGAAATGTCGTTGATTATTGCAGCTCCAAGGGCCAGACATTCATCGGCAACCCTACTTCTAAAGGTGTCTATGGAGATAAGGATGTCCGGAAAGGTCTTTAGCAATAGTTTTACGATAGGGATAATTCGAGCCAATTCCTCACTTTCATCTACGTGATCGGCACCCGGTCTGGAACTATAGGCTCCAATATCTATAAAACTTGCCCCATTGGCCAACATATTTTCCACCTGCGCAATAATCTCGGTCTCGTCTTTGTATTTGCCACCATCATAGAAGGAGTCGGGAGTAATATTAATTATTCCCATTACTCTGGGAGTACTTAGGTCCACTAATTTTCCTTTGCAGTTAATGGTCATGTTTTTTATTGGATAAAGGGGAGTAAAACTTTTGGTAGTTAAGTTTAAATCTCGATTTTTGAATAGTTTAAAATTTTAAGCGAAATTTACACAAATTAGAAAGATTAAATGCATAATACTTCCGAGCAATACAATGCCGTTATTAAAATTTGTAGGGACCTTTTCCTGAAAAAGATGCAAGATTACGGCAGTGCATGGCGAATTTTAAGGCTTCCATCCCTTACAGATCAAATATATATTAAGGCACAGCGTATTAGAAGTTTGCAAGAAAATGAAGTGCGCAAGGTGGATGAGGATGAGGTTTCCGAGTTTATCGGAATTATTAATTATTCCATTATGGCCTTGATTCAAATTGAAAAAGGAATAGTTGATCAACCAGATCTTTCCGCAGAGGAGGCTGTGGCCTTGTTTGATAAGCACATTTCCTTCACCAAGACCTTAATGGAAAATAAGAACCACGATTATGGTGAAGCCTGGAGGGAGATGAGGGTGAGTTCCCTGACAGATCTAATTTTGCAGAAGTTGTTACGTGTTAAGCAAATAGAGGATAATAAAGGAAAAACGTTGGTGAGTGAAGGGATAGATGCCAACTATCAGGATATGATCAACTATGCCGTATTTGCAATGATACATCTTGGAGAAAAAACAACATCCTAAATTCCATATTTAACCCTGGCTAAAAAAGGCTGATAATTAATAATATCTAGTAATTTATAAAAATCGGAATCGTATTAGAATATGAAGTATATAGTGACTTTAAGCCGTTTAATTGTCGGCGTTTTATTTATTATCAGTGGATTTATTAAATTGAATGATCCCGTTGGGTTTTCCTTTAAATTGGAGGAATATTTTAGTCCAGGCGTACTGGATTTGGAATTTTTGATGCCCTATGCATTGGGGATCTCTATTTTTGTGGTAATCCTTGAGGTACTGTTGGGTATTATGTTATTAATAGGATTCAGAGTTAGAATTACGGTTTGGAGCCTACTTTTGATGATCATTTTCTTTACTTTTCTTACCTTTTATTCCGCTTATTTTAATAAGGTTACCGATTGTGGCTGTTTTGGGGATGCCATAAAATTAACCCCTTGGGAATCCTTTACCAAGGATGTGGTTTTGTTGATACTTATTGTTGTACTCTTTTTTGGGGTAAAATATATTGGATCGCCTTTTGGTGATGGTTCCAAAAGACTTATCGTAGGGCTTAGTTTGTTAGTTAGTGCTATCTTTGCCTATTATGTGCTTAACCATTTGCCGGCTTTGGATTTTAGGCCTTATAAAATAGGGGCCAATATTGAAGAAGGCATGAGCGTTCCAGAGAACGCACCGGTGGCCATTTTTGATTACAGTTGGAAGTTTAATGTAGATGGTGAAGAAAAGGTAGTGGTTACCAATGGCGATTATCCGGCTGTAGATGGCGAGTTTATTGATGTAGAAACCAAGGAAATTCAAAAAGGATACGAACCTCCGATCCATGATTTCACTATTGAACAGGATGGTGAGGATATGGCCGCCTCCTTGCTGCAGGAACCAAAATTGGTCATGGTGATAGCCTATGATCTGGCAAAGAGTAATTACCGTGCTTTTACTGAGATAAAGGAGGTGACGGATAAGGCTATAAAGAACGGATATAAGGTTATTGGAATGTCCGCTTCAGGTAAGGATTATACCCAAAAAATGAAAAAGGAATATCAATTGGGATTTGATTTTTATTTCACGGATGAAACCACTTTGAAAACCATTGTAAGATCCAATCCCGGAGTGTTGGTATTGGAGAAGGGGACCATTATGCAGAAAGTCCATTTCAACGACTTGGAAGATTTAAAGTTTTAATAATTTTGAGGCAATGCCTCTATAACCAAGGATATATTAGCCTTACTGATAATAAGGGAACAACATAAATTAGAATCAAAATGAGAAGTAAAATAGTAGCAGGAAATTGGAAAATGAACAAGAATTTAGCGGAAACGGAAGTTTTGTTGGCAGAACTTTCCGCTAAACTTCCAGATACCAAGGCAGAGGTAATGGTGGCACCTACGTTTGTGAATTTGAGCGCTGCGGTGGATAAATTAAAATCATCTACTATTGAGGTAATTGCCCAGAACATGCATTTTGCAGAAAATGGTGCCTACACTGGCGAAATATCGGCCAATATGCTTTTAGGAATAGGGGTAGATACTGTAATTATAGGTCATTCGGAAAGAAGGGCTTATTTTGGGGAGACCGATGAAATTTTAGCCAAGAAAGTCGTAGCCGCATTAGCGAAAAACATGAGGGTAATGTTTTGCTTTGGCGAGGAATTAGAGGATCGTAAGTCTGGTAACCACTTTAAAATTGTGGAAAGCCAATTAAAAAATGCTTTATTTTCCTTGGATGCCTCGGCCTGGAGTAAAATCGTCCTGGCCTATGAGCCGGTATGGGCCATTGGTACAGGAGAAACAGCTTCGCCAGAACAGGCGCAGGAAATGCACGCTTTTATAAGAAAGACTATTACCAATGCCTATGATGCGGCCATAGCAAACAATGTTTCCATACTTTATGGAGGTAGTGTAAAACCGAATAATGCGGTCGAAATTTTTTCTAAACCGGATGTTGATGGTGGTTTAATAGGTGGTGCTGCATTGGTAGCGGATGACTTTATTGCTATAATTGAAGCAATAGCATAAGCAGCTAACTATAAATATTTGGATTCAAACCCAGTGATATTTACTTATTTAAGAGGTTTGGGTGCAACAAAATAATTTAAAGACCCGTTGAAGTTTCAACGGGTTCTTTTACTATAAAATGGTGTCTAATTAAGGTGTTTTAGTAAAATGTCGAATTCAATATATCTAGAGTATAATTTTAAGGTGGCCCCTGTTCAACCGGCTTCCGATATTCTCATTGCGGAATTGGGGGAAGTGCAATTCGAAAGTTTTGTGGAAACGGAAGATGGGGTTCAAGCTTATATTAAAAAAGAAGATTGGTATCCTAATATTCTGGATGACCTACAGATTCTTTCCAATCCTTTGTTTAGCATTGATTATGATTATTCGGAGATAGAACAGGAGAATTGGAACGCTACCTGGGAAAGTAATTTTAACCCTATTCAAGTAGGTGACCAATGCGTGGTTAGAGCTCCTTTTCATGATAAGCCCAAAGTGGATTATGATATTATTATTGAACCAAAGATGAGTTTTGGGACAGGGCATCATGAAACAACCCATATGATGTTACAGCATATACTGGACCATGACTTTAATGGTAAATCTGTCTTGGATATGGGGAGTGGAACAGGTGTTTTGGCTATTTTGGCGGCAATGAAGGGAGCTAAAGATATAGATGCCATAGATATAGATAACTGGTGCTACTTAAATGCCAAGGAAAATGTTGAGCGCAACAATTGTAGCCATATTAATGTTTACGAAGGAACTGCCTATTTACTGGTGGACCAGAAATACGACATTATCATAGCCAATATTAATAGAAACATTTTGTTGGAGGACATTCCGTCCTATGTGAAATGCCTGAACAAGGGTGGTATGTTATTTTTAAGTGGCTTTTATAAGGAGGATATACCGCAGATTTCGGAAAGATGTGAGGAAGTAGGGTTAAAATTTGAAAAAAATCTGGAAAAGAATAATTGGGTTGCCGTAAAATATGTATTTTAGAAGGTATTAAAATTGAATTCTATGAGTACAAAGGAAAAAGTCTCGGAAGAATTACTTTTGGATGAGGAGACTGTAAAGCAAAATGAGATTGTTTTGTTCAATGATGAGGTTAATACTTTTGATCACGTTATTGAAACTTTAATAATGGCCTGCGACCACACTCCGGAACAGGCGGAGCAATGTTCCCTAATTGTACATTACAATGGAAAATGTACGGTTAAGACAGGGGAATATAACGATTTAAAGCCTAGGTGCAGTAAGCTTTTGAATGCTGGACTAAGTGCTGAAATTGTTTAAGTAAGCAATAGCTATAAAAACCTTTTTTTCTTTATTTCATTAAGCCAACCCGCTTCCTAATGACAGGAGGAGTTTTGGGCATATCCGTATACCTATAATTAATTTGAAAAATTAGGTTTGTGGTTATCGGTAACACAATCCCCACTTTGTTGGTCTATGTGTGTGATTTTAATGGGGCAATTTCTTCTGAAGTAGGCCGTAGGTGAATGTGCCCAATAGGGCAGCTGCAATAACAATGAACATACTAAAAACACCTGTACCTACCAGAATGTACATGGGTCCAGGGCAAGCACCTGCCAAGGCCCATCCTAAGCCAAAGATGGTACCGCCAAGGATATATCTTGCCACACCTTTTTCTTTTGGAAGCAAGTCTATTTCTCGCCCTTCTATGCTCTTAACCTTGTATTTTTTAAAGATCCAAATAAAAAGAACGCCCAGAAATACTGCAGACCCAATAATTCCGTACATATGAAAGGATTGAAACTTGAACATTTCATAGATACGATACCAAGACACTGCTTCCGATTTCACTAGAACAATACCAAAGAAGATACCGACCAACAAGAATTTTAAGAATTTCATTTTGTTTCTGTTATGTGCTTTTGCTGAAAACAATTTCTCCAGCCTTAAGTTTATTATTAATTGATATTACAATAATTGATGAATCCAATATTTAGCTCCACGTATATACGGTATGCTTCTTGAAATTCATTTTTAAGATCCAAAAATTAAGGGTAGAATAAAGAAGGTCATTATAAGTCCGCCAACAAAGAAACCTATTACCGCTATGAGCGAGGGTAGCTGAAGGTTGCTTAGGCCTGTAATAGCATGGCCCGAAGTACATCCTCCGGCATACCTGGTTCCAAAGCCCACTAAAAATCCCGCAATGACCAAGACTGAAATCCCTTTTAGGCTCAACACATTTTCCCAACTATAAATCTCGGGGGGTAGGAGGGTTTCCCCTGCCTCATTAAACCCTAAGGCATTTAGATCCGAAATGGTTTCCGCGCTTAAGGCAATTGCCGAACCATCGGATAAATATTGTGTTGCTATGAATCCACCAAGGATAGCTCCAAGAACAACGGTGAGATTCCAGCGCTGTGCCTTCCAATCCAGTCTGAAATAGTCCGAAAATTTCCCTGCACCGCCAATGCTGCAAAGTGTCTGTAAATTGGAGGACATGCCGAAAGTTTTTCCGAAAAACACCAAAATTAGCATTACGAGGGCAATCAAAGGCCCGGACACATACCATGGCCAGGGTTGAAGTATATAATCCATATTATTTATTAAGATGCAAAGATAAAGTTATCTAAAATTCTCTATGTAACAATTGTTACACAAGAGATTTTAGAGGTTGCACTATCCAATATTTTTAATTAAGGACTATCTCGTCTACGAACAACCAACTTTTTCCCCCAGGGTTAGCATGCCAGGACGGGTTCTTAAGTTGACTTATTACTTCTACTTTTACATAAGTAGATTTGGTTGGAGGTATGTTTAGGTCGAAAAATTGAAATTTGGTATCCGAGTTGGGTTTTTCCGTCGGAACTTTCTCCGTGTGGACAAGCTTAAAATTATTGCCATCCTGTGATACCCACACTTTGAAACCTGTTGGATAAAAAATCCATTTTTCAGGTGAAGAAAATGCCCCTACCGATACCGTAGATATCAATTCTTCTTTTTGGAGTTTTAGAGTGGCTGCAAAATTACTGCCTTCATAACCTATCCAATTGCCGTCAACAAAATTGATGGTTCCTCTTTTAAGATCTATCAAGGTGTTTCCTCCATTTCCTTTGTATTTTTCGTTGGGTTTATTGTTTAGGGTAATGGAATTGGGTAGAATATTCGATTTTTTAAAACTGACGGTTTTAACAGGGCTTAATTCCCAACCCGATTTATGACTAACAGCTTTGAGCTGGGTAGAGGTGGTCAGTAAAATGGGTTCATTGTATTTCGTGGATGTGGTGTCCGGTTCAGAACCGTCCAAGGTATAGTAGAGGTCCACTCCCTTGAAAAAATAATCTAGGGTCACCTCAATCGAATCCTTGAAGAAATCGGTATCTGCAATTATGGATGGTGGTTCCAAGCTGGATGGGGTAAAGAGATCTTCGTTGATGCTTACCACTGTAACCCCCTTATACTTATTGCTAAAGTGATCCAGAGCTTCTTTGGTGATTTTGGAATTCCATGGATATAAAGTTTTTAAACCATTTAGAGCGGTCAACTTTTCCAGACCCTGATCCGTAATATCGGTACCATAAATATTTAGGGACTCCAAGTGTTTTAAATCTCCTATGGACGCCATGGACTTATCCGTGATCTTTGTATTTTGTAATTGTAATTTGGTAAGATTCTTGAAGGAAGTTAAATACGAAGAAATAGTATCATTAAAATTAGAGTTGCCCAAATTGAGTTCAACAATGTTTTCGGCATGCTTTTTTAGTGCTTTTAGATCATTTTTTTGCAAACTCTGATTACCCGACAAGTTTACTATTAAAAGGGGATTTTTTTCCGCCAATTTGGTGATAATAGGTCCGTTGATGTTTATGGAGGCTAACCAGTCTTCGGGAGCCATTTCCACTTCTTTTGCAATAAGCGCCCTAGTGGAAGTGTCTTCTTCCAATGAATTTAAAATATCATTGATCTTTTCGGTTTTATCCAAAGTTCCGGCCACACAATCAAAACAGTTTTCATGGCTTATCCACCATTCCAATAATTGAATTTCGTGATTGGTCAGTTGCACCTTACCCTTTGGAGGCATATGGTCCTCGTCTTCCATAGGTAGTTTTATGTGGTGTATCAATCTGGGGACTTCGTCCTTTTCTGCAATTAATAGGCTGCCGGAGTCTCCTCCCAAAAGCAGTTGTTCTTTGTTGGTCATAGTTAAACCTCCCTTAACCTTGTTGGGATTGTGACAACTAACACACTTATCATCCAGGATTGGCATTATAATATCATTGAATACCAAGGCTTTGTCTACATCTGTTATAACCACCTTTTTGGTTTCCCTATTTTTATACAGATAGTCCTCCCCATGGGTCATGCTCCCACCATAATGTCCTGTTAGGCCTAAAAGGGCCATAACGCTTATAAAAAGGGGTAGGTATATGTTTTTGGACCAGGCCTTTGGATATTTTTTAATAAAATATAGAAGGGTAGTGCCTATGGCCAATCCAACGGCCATCCAGCGATGCCTAAACAACAAGGTCTCATCATAACCTCCATCTTCGCCCAATAACCAACCACTGGCCACTGATAGCACTGTGCTTGCCGCAGCAATGGCAAGAGTAAATTTAATAATATCGTTTTCCGTTCCGGAATTTTTCTTTCTAAAGTATAGTTCCATTAGAAAGGCCAATACAAGAATACCAATGGGCAAGTGTACCAATAGGGGATGTAGGCGACCAAGGCTTATAATCTGTAGTATCATTCTTTGGTGTATAGGTTTAGGTTAGGATATCCTTTACAATATGGCCTTCCACATCTGTTAATCTAAACCGTCTTCCCTGGTATTTGTAGGTTAATTTTTCATGGTCTATTCCCAATAAATGTAACATTGTGGCCTGAAAATCATGGACATGAACCGGGTCCTTTACAATGTTGTATCCAAAATCATCCGTTTCTCCATAGACGATACCGGGTTTTATACCTCCTCCGGCCATCCAAATGGTAAAAGATCTTGGATGATGGTCCCTACCATAATTGGTATCCGTTAAAAGACCTTGTGAATAATTGGTCCTTCCAAACTCACCTCCCCAAATCACCAAGGTATCCTCCAATAATCCACGTTGTTTTAGATCGGCCACAAGAGCGGCAGAAGCTTGGTCTACGTCTTTTGCCTGTTTGGCAATGGCCCCAGGTAGATTGTCGTGTTGATCCCAACCCATATGGTACAATTGGATAAAACGTACGTCTTGTTCCGCCAATCTTCTTGTCAAAAGGCAATTTGCTGCATAGGTTCCCGGAATTTTAGCTTCGGGCCCGTACATTTCATAGATATAATCGGGTTCATTGGCAGTGTCCATAACATTTGGGACGGAGGTTTGCATCCTGTATGCCATTTCATATTGGGCAATTCTACTTTTTATTTCAGGATCACCGGAATCTTGATAGTGCTTGTCGTTCAATGCAGCTAAATTGTCCAACATTTCGCGTTTAACCTCTTTGGTAATGCCCTTGGGATCGTTCAGATATAGAACGGGATCCTTGGCTGCCCTAAATTGAACACCTTGGTGAAGTGAGTGTAAAAAACCATTGCCCCATAACCTGGTGTATAAAGGTTGTCCGTTGGGTCTACCCGTGCCTCGTGACAACAGGACCGTGAATGCCGGGAGATTTTCATTTTCGCTGCCCAAACCATAACTTAACCATGATCCGATACTGGGCCTTCCGGGTTGTTGGGATCCTGTCTGGAAGAACGTAACCGCAGGATCATGATTTATGGCTTCCGTGTACATGGATTTTATAATGCATAGCTCGTCTACCATTTTAGCGGTATAGGGAAGAATATCACTTATGTAGGTGCCGTTCTTGCCATGCTGGCTAAAATTGTGCAGGGAACCGACCAAGGGAAATTTATCCTGTCCGGCAGTCATCCCCGTAAGCCGTTGTCCATTTCTGATAGATTCTGGCAGATCTTCCCCCCGCCTTTTATTCAAAAGCGGTTTATAGTCAAAAAGTTCCAATTGGGAAGGTCCCCCACTTTGAAACAGATAGATTACCCTTTTAATTTTGGCCGGGTGATGGAGTGAATTTAAAATTCCCTTAACCCCTTCCAGACCATCATCCTTAGTAAGTATGCCATTTTTATCTTTTCTAAATAGGTTTGCACCTAAAAGGGATGCTAGTGCTACCCCGCCTACGCCTAAGGCCGTTTTGCCTAAAAATGACCTTCGGTTTAAAATCAAGGATCGTTCTTCTATAATTTTTTTTTCGCTCATGATCAACCCCTGGTTATAGTTTCGTCTAAGTTTAAAATGGTATGTGCCGTTAATGCCAATGCGGCCAATTGGTTTTTTGAATAGGAACTATCTATTTCAAAATCTCCAATGGACAGATAGTCCTGCGGGTCTATACCTTCTTCATCCACTTTTTGGAGCATGCTATTGTAATAATTGTTCAACATGGACAATTCTTCCTCATCCGGAGTTCTGGACGTTGCCAGTTTAAATATATATTTTATTTGTTCGCTGATTTCTTTATTGCGATCAATGGCGTTTTTGGCAATGAGCCTTGAAGCCTCAATGATTTGGGGATCGTTTAACAATACCAATGCCTGTAAGGGGGTATTGGTTTCTTGCCGTTTTACAGTACAAAGATCTCTGGATGCCGCATCAAAAGTCATCATGCTTGGTGGAGGAACGGTTCTTTTCCAGAAGGTGTACAAACTTTTTCTATATAGGTCTTTTCCCGTGCTGGTAATGTAGGTGGCCGTACTTCCTCCTCCGCCTCCAGTGGTGGCCTCCCAAATACCGGCGGGTTGATAAGGTTTAACACTTGGGCCGCCCACCTCTTTGTTGAGCAATCCACTGATCTTGAGGGCTTGGTCCCTAATTAATTCGGCTGTTAGCCTTAATCTTGGGGCACGTGCCAATAGTCGGTTTTCAGGGTCTAATTCCTGTAATTCCTTGGATACCTTGGTGCTTTGTTGGTACGTGGCCGAAAGGGCCATATATTTTAATATTTTTCTTGAATCCCAACCTTCTTCCTTTAATTTTATGGCAAGGAAGTCTAGCAACTCTGGGTGTGTAGGCAATGAGCCTTGATTGCCAAAATCGAAGGAAGATGCCACCAAACCTGTGCCAAACATGCGTTGCCAATACCTGTTTACGGTAACCCTGGCAGTCAATGGATTGTCTTCATGGAAAAGCCATTTTGCCAATCCCAATCGGTTTTTGGGATATTCCTCAGGGAAAGGGAGTATGGATTCGGGTGTATTGGGGTATACCTGTGTAGTGGGTTGGTCGTAAACGCCCCTGTTCAAGATATAGGATGGTCTAATTTCCTCCATTTCGTTCATGACCATTACAGGAACTTCTTTCATGGTGGATTTTTGGAGTTGAACAAAGCTCAATATGCCATTTTTCTCCTTTTCGGTAATGGTCATATATGGTTTTGGAATTTTTCCAGCCCCACCTGGTGTCAGTCCTAATTCGTCAATATTATTGAAGAAACTGAACAATTCAAAATGGTTTTTTTGACTTATTGGGTCATACTTGTGATCGTGGCATCTTGCACATTCAAAAGTTAAACCCAGAAAAGCAGTTCCAAAGGTCACCGCCCTGTCCTCTACATACTCAATACGATATTCTTCGGGTATAACCCCGCCCTCAAAGGTAATCTTGTGGTTCCTGTTGAAACCTGTGGCAAGAATCTGTTCCGCGTTGGCATTGGGCAGAAGATCTCCCGCTAATTGATAGGTGACAAACTGGTCATAGGGCATGTTCTGCTTAAAGGCGTGAATTACCCAGTCGCGCCAAGGCCACATGATTCGTTCAAAATCGTCTTGGTATCCATGGGTGTCCGCATATCGCGCAATATCCATCCATTCAGCGGACATGTGCTCTGCGTAGTCCATAGTATTTAACAGGGAATCTATAATTTCTTCAAAGGCAGTGGGGGAGTCGTTGTTGACGAAGTTGTTTATTTGTTCCACGCTTGGTGGTAGCCCGGTTAGGTCGAAGAACACCCTTCTTAACAATTTTTCTTTTGAAGCTTTTTCACTGGGTTGCAGGCCTTTTTGTTCCAGTTGTGCTAAAACAAATTGGTCAATTTCATTTTGGGCCCAGGTAGTATTGGTCGTTTTTGGTACAATTGGCTTTTCAGGAGCAATAAATGCCCAATGTTCCTTGTATTCGGCTCCTTGATCTATCCATTTTTTTAAAACTTCCTTTTCGTACTGGGTAAGGGTAAGGTTGGATTCTGGAGGCGGCATCATTAAGGATTCGTCCGCGGTGTATATGCGATTGACCAATTCACTTTTTTCAACATCACCGGGAACAATGGCATAATGGTCCTTCTTTTTGCCCAAGGCCATATAGGCATCTTCGGCCGTGTTCAAGGATAGTCCGCCCTCTATGGCGTTTTTATCGGGACCATGGCATTTGAAACACCGGTCCGATAGGATTGGTTTTACATGAAAAGTAAAGTCTATTTTATCGGGAACTCTTCCGTTAATATCGTTGCTAACAGTCGTTTCGGAGGTTTGTACTCCAGTGTTGCAGCCAAAGGCGACCAAAACAGGAATGGACACCAAAAGTGAATATAATCCGGTTAGGGATCGGGTAAGGAATTTTTTTGTAGGTTGGACCAACATTTGATTTTGGATAAAATAACACCTTCTAAGTTAACGAGTTTACAATAATTTAACGGTAAATTTCGACAAATGACAATCCAAGACAGCTAAATGCGGCGAAAAAAAAGAATAAAGTGTAATTAGGAAGGTTTATTCCAAATCACCATCTAGAATTTTACTTTTTACTTCGTTGAGGTAACTACGCCCAATAGTATATCTAATGCCCTGCACTTCCACGCTGTTGCCTTCAATAGCATCTATCTTGTTGATGGCTATGGTATAAGACCTATGTATTCTTATAAATTTGTCTGCAGGTAGTTCCTCCGTAAAACTACTCAAGGTTTTATGAATGATATGTTTGTTGGCTTTGGTCTTTATCCTGATGTAATCCTTTAGACTTTCAATGACAATAATGTCGTCCAAATAAATTTTTTGCAATTTTTTCTTATCGACCTTTACAAAAATACTTGGATTATCATTGGTCGTATGCACTTCGTTCTTGGGAACTCCTTCCTTTAAATTAATAATTCTATTAACCGTCTTTAAAAATCTGTGGAAAGGTATGGGTTTCACCAAGTAGTCTATGGCCTCCAACTCAAAACTTTTAAGGGCATAATCTTCATGGGCCGTTGTCATAACTACCATAGCTTTTGAATTTACACTTCCCAGGAGATCAAGGCCGTTCATAATGGGCATATTGATATCCAGGAATACAATGTCTACTTCATTTCTCTGTAAAAAAGTGGAAGCGTCAATAGCGTTGGTGAAGGTTTGAACCAGATCCAGTTCCTTAATCTGTTCCACATAGTTCTTTAATATGTTGATTGCCAGTGGTTCATCGTCGATAATTATTACCTTAAAACTCATTACACCTTTAATTTAAGAATAACGTTAAACATTTTGTCCTTTTCAAAGATAGATAGATTGTAATCTTTGGGTTCGTAGCCCAGTTCCAATCGTTTTTTTACATTGGTAAGTCCAATTCCACCAACTTCTGGGTTTATTGTGTTGCGCGACTTATTTTGTGGAATATTGTTGCTGATTTCAAAATTCAGGATGTCGTCCACAACTTCCAAATTTATTTTGATGTACATTTTGCCAATATTTTTACTGGCGCCATGTTTAAAACTGTTTTCTATAAAGGGCATCAATAGCATGGGGGCAATTCCCTTTCCTTCAATATCGCCCGAAATATTCATATCAATTTGTAAAGAATTGTCAAATCGGATACGTTCCAAATCGATATAGTTTTGGATACATTCAATTTCTTTGGTCAAATCCTGATAGGGTTTGTCCGTAGCATATAGCAAATAACGCATTAATTCTGATAACCTTAGAACTACCTGAGGGGCCTTGTCCGATTTTTCTAAAGTTAGGGAATATATGTTATTTAACGTGTTAAAGAAGAAATGTGGCGAAACCTGTGATCTTAGGAATTTTAATTCCGTGGTCAACTGTCTTTTTTCCAGTTCGTGGAGTTTGCTGTTTTCATTTAACCAGTCTACCGTAATTTTTATGGCCGTCACAAACGACATTACATAAAGTTCTCCCAGCATGGTAACTATGGCGTAATTCAGTGTAAGGCTTTCAACATCCCCGGCTTCGGGCATTACGTTGTTGCTTACTAAATAATAAGTAAGGTTGAATTTTACCAATAGTCCTATGAACAAAGAGGCCAGGAGTAAAAAAGTATAAGTAATATATCGTTTCGTGTAAACGAATTTGGGCATCAAAAAATAAATATTGAAGTATGCCAAGGCCATATGTATGGGGAAACCCAATAAGTTGGTTTTTATGGAATAGGCAAAATCCTGGTGTAGATTTCCCCAGCGGAAAATATTGAACAGGATATACACGGCCCAAAAAATGATATGGTGCCTGTAATTGATATTAAAATCACCGGAACTATTTCTACTAAATAATTTAGGATTCAGTTTTTTGATTGGCATTAGCATTGATCACGGTCTTAAATTCTAAAAATTGGCGTTTGGCTTTACGGGTTGGTTGTTGGTCTAATTTTATTCTTCTTCCTGAAAAAAAATCAAATATTTAGTTCAGGTAAGTGGAATGCCCTTGTTGGTTTTTATTTACTTTTTGAATTATCGCCAATATAGTTTTGAAAATTTGGGGAATTTATAAAAAAAATAAGAGTTCTTGTCTTTAGGCGCGAAAAAACATAAGGCTGCGATATTTTTTTTAAACCTTTATAAATAAAAAATCACTGGTTGATGAGCTTTTTTGCTTTGACCATAAAATAAATTGAATGAATGCAATCGATGTGGCAATTATTGTTGCCTATATAGTGTTGACCCTCTTTGTTGGTATTTGGGTTTCAAAAAAAGCATCCCAAGGCCTTAAGTCGTATTTTTTAGGAGGGAATAACATAAAATGGTATTATCTGGGGCTAAGTAATGGATCTGGCATGTTCGATGTTTCCGGTACCGCGTGGATGGTAGGAATTCTATTTTTGTACGGGGTAAAGAGTTTTATGTTCATGTGGCTATGGCCAATTTGGAACCAAATCTTTGTTATGATGTTCTTGGCGGTTTGGATTCGGCGGTCCAATATTATGACCGGATCGGAATGGATACTTACCCGCTTTGGGGACGATAGGGCAGGGAGGGCTTCCCATAGTATAGTGGCCGTATTTGCTATTGTTGCCGCGGTAGGATTTATTGCTTATTTTTTTGAAGGCGTTGGTAAATTTTTGACCATTATCCTACCATGGGATATGGCTTTGCATATAGGGGAGATGGTTTTGTTGAACTCTGAACAGTCCTATGCCATGATCATCATATTTTTGACCACGATCTATACCGTGAAGGGAGGAATGTTCTCGGTGGTAGCTACGGAAGTACTCCAATATATCATTATGGTTATTGCTGGGATACTTGTTGCGGGCTATGCCTTTTTTGCTTTCTCCGATGTAGAGATCAATTCGGTAATAAGCGCCGAATGGAAAAACGTATTCTTTGGTTGGGAATTGGGAACCCATTGGGATAAGGAATTTCAGGCTTTTAATGATTTGATCGATTCTGAGGGATATAAGATGTTCGGGGCCTTGATAGGAATGACACTTTTTAAAGGTTTCTTTGCTAGTATAGCGGGACCTACGCCTAGTTACGACCTTCAAAGAATCTTGTCTACCCGTACCGTGAAAGATGCCGCTTACATGAGTGGTTTTACAAATTTGGTGCTGTTTATTCCCAGGTATTTGTTAATAACCGGGATTGTAGTAATTGCCCTGGTTGTACTAACGCCGGAAATGATTGCCAATCCTGGACTTACCGGTGCGGAGTTGGAGGTATTGCTGCCCAAAGTAATCAACTTTCATGTGCCGGTGGGAATAAAAGGCTTGCTGTTGGCCGGTTTGCTTGCAGCTTTTATGTCTACTTTCTCGGCTTTTGTAAATGCCGGCCCCGCTTATTTGGTCAATGATATTTACAAAAAATACTTTAGGCCGGAAGCGTCGCACAAGCATTATATTAAAGTGAGTCATATAGCCTCCTTTTTGGTGGTGATTTTAGGTGTTGTTATGGGATTTTTTGCAGATTCCATCAATTCCCTGACCCTTTGGATAACAAGTGCGTTGTTCGGGGGGTATGTTGCAGCTAATTTTTTAAAATGGATCTGGTGGCGATTTAACGGTTGGGGCTATTTTTGGGGTATGTTGTCCGGTTTGATTATTGCTTCATTACAATTTGTGCTAGATAACAATAAAGGCAATTTTACAGAGGGTAGCTTGTTGTACGAGCTTTCCCATGTCCATGCCATTTATCTATTCCCTATAATTTTTGGGGTCTCTATGTTGGGTTCGTTTTTGGGGACCTATTTTAGCCCTGCGACCGACAAGGAAGTGTTAAAATCCTTCTACAAGAATGTGAAACCTTGGGGTTGGTGGAATCCGATATATAAAGAATTGAAAGCGGAAGATCCTACATTTGAAAAGAACAATGAATTTTGGTGGGATATGATGAACTGTGCCATTGGCATCATATGGCAGTCCAGTATGATTGTACTCCCCATATATTTTATGATCAGGGATTATCCTAAAGCTATTGTTGCATTAGTGATATTTGGTGCCACTTCGGCAATTTTAAAGTTTACTTGGTTGGATAAGGTTCGAAAAATACCAAATTAGAAAAAATTGACAAGTTCCTAGAACTAAGTTTTAGATAGATTACATTAGAGAGAAATAAGTTTAGTTATAATATTTAAATCAAAATAAAGTGAGTAACATTCCATGGCAAGAAAGGCCTGCCAATAGTGCAGATGTAGTTTGGCGATATACGGAGAATCCTGTGGTAAAGAGGGATGCAATCCCTTCTTCCAATAGTATTTTTAATAGTGCGGTAGTTCCATTTCAAGATGGGTTTGCTGGCGTATTCCGTTGTGATAATAAGGCGGTACAGATGAATATTTTTGCCGGTTTTAGCAAGAATGGTATAGATTGGGATATTAACCATGAGCCCATTCAGTTTCAGGCAGGCAATACCAATATGATAGAATCCGACTATAAATACGATCCTAGGGTGGTCTTTATTGAGGATAGGTATTGGATCACCTGGTGTAACGGATACAACGGTCCAACCATTGGTATCGGGTATACCTTCGATTTCAAGGAATTTTTTCAATGCGAAAATGCCTTTTTACCCTTTAATAGGAACGGCGTATTATTTCCAGAGAAGATAGATGGTAAATATGCTATGTTGAGTCGCCCGAGTGATAATGGCCATACCCCTTTTGGCGACATATACATTAGTTATAGTCCAGATATGAAATATTGGGGAGAGCACCGCTGTGTAATGAAGGTGACCCCTTTTGTAGATAGCGCCTGGCAGTGCACCAAGATAGGGGCAGGACCAATTCCTATACTGACCGATGAGGGTTGGCTCACCTTTTATCATGGTGTAATAAATACCTGCAACGGATTTAGATATTCCATGGGTGCGGCTATTTTGGATAAGGAACGACCAGATCAGGTATTGTATAGAACCAAGCCTTACTTGTTATCTCCACAGACAAATTATGAATGTGTGGGCGATGTCCCAAATGTAGTGTTTCCATGTGCGGCATTGCATTCAATCGAAGAGGATAGGGTAGCCATTTATTATGGGGCTGCGGATACGGTTACCGGCTTGGCATTTGGACGCATATCTGAAATTGTAAAATTCACAAAGGAGAATAGTTTGTAATCCGTGTTTTTCCACACGGCTTTTGCTCGTTAAATAGAAATAATAAAAATCAAAATATGAAGACCACTTTTTCCATCCAAACCAGAACCTGGTCCTTGGCGCTATTGTTTTTGTGCGCTGGCTTTACCGCAGTAAAAGGCCAAGAGCTTGTACCAAGAAACTATATTGCATATAAGGCCAGTGAAGCACTGACTATAGATGGGAAAGGGGATGACGCTTCTTGGCAAAAAGCAACCTGGTCCCAAGATTATATTGATATCGAAGGAAAACTGATACCAGATTATAGGACTAGGATGAAAATGTTATGGGATAATGATTACCTATATGTTATGGCGGAAATGGAGGAGCCACATGTGTGGGCTACTTTAAAACAAAGGGATACCGTTATTTTTTACAACAATGATTTTGAGATTTTTATAGACCCGGACGGCGATACCCATAATTATTACGAATACGAGATGAATGCCCATAATACACTGTGGGACTTATTTTTGACCAAGCCATATAGGAACCACGGCAAAGTAATAGATAGTTGGGATATTCAAGGGGTGAAATCGGCAGTTAGTATCGACGGTACCTTAAATGATTCCTCGGACACGGACAAAGGATGGACCGTGGAAATAGCCATTCCATGGAAAGTGATCACCGAAGCAAGCAGCGGAGGCCAAGTGCCTGAGAACGATTTTTGGAGGATCAACTTCTCCAGGGTCAACTGGAAATTTGATCTAACGGACGGGAGGTATTCCAGAAAAAAGGACGATAATGGAAAGTTTATGCCCGAATATAATTGGGTTTGGTCACCTCAAGGAGTTATAAATATGCATGAACCGGAGCATTGGGGCTATGTATACTTTTCTTCAGAAGAGGCTGGTGGAAAGGCCAATTTCTCCATTCCTCAGGACGATTATATAAAATGGCATTTGTATTCGCTTTACAGAGGAGTTTTACAAGGGAAAAAGGGTGCTGAAAAGCAAGTTGCAACACCTAAGAATATTTTGGGCAAGTCTATAAAACCCAGTTTGGATAAGCACCAGTTTGGATATAATCTTTGGGTTAAAAGTCCATTTACAGGAAAAATATTGACGATCAAGGAAGATGGGGAATTTCGAAGTATTGATGAATAAAAATGATGTGATTACACAAACTATAGGGCTGGTCAATGGAAATGAACAAAGGGAGTAAAATGAAAAAGACAATAATTCAAAGCTTTTTAGTGATTCTGCTAGTTATCCTGGTGGGGTGTGGAGAGGAAAGCAAAACTATTTTTATTGAAAATGATATAAATATTGTTCCCAAACCTTTGGAAATGAAATTTAACCAAGGGGCATTTCGCTTTAACGAGGACACCAAATTGGTGGCACCTAAGGGTCAAGGGGAGGTTTTGGGCGTATTGAAGGATAAGTTTACCGCAGCGGCCGGATGGAACTTAGAAGTGGTAGATACCGCGCCAAGCAGCAATTTTGTCCTATTATCCACAGATTCGTCCTTGTCAGAGGAGGGCTACAACCTAAAGGTGACGGATAATCAGGTGATTATTAAAGCCAATGGTCTTAATGGGTTTTTGTATGGTTTGGAAACGATAAGACAATTACTTCCGGTCGCCATAGAAAGTAAAAGCGCGGTTAACAATATTAATTGGGATATTCCCAATGTGGAAATAAAGGATAGCCCTCGATTTAAATGGCGAGGTTCTATGTTGGATGTTTCCAGACACTTTTTTGATAAGGATTATGTTCTGGCTACTATAGACCAATTGGCCTTGTTAAAAATGAATACCCTGCACTTGCATTTAGTAGATGATCAAGGGTGGCGAATAGAAATAAAAAAATATCCAAAATTAACAGAAGTAGGTGGCTTTAGGGTAGACCAAGAAGACAAGCCGTGGAATGCCAGGCCTGTAGCTGAATTGGGAACAGCCACTACCTATGGTGGATTTTATACCCAAGAGGATATTAAGGAAATTGTAGCTTATGCCAGTAGTAGGGGAGTTACTGTGGTTCCGGAAATAGAAATGCCGGCACACGTAATGAGTGCCATTGCTGCGTACCCTGAATTGTCCTGTTTTCAAAAACCTATAATGGCCCCTTCCGGAGGAGTATGGCCTATAACTGATATTTACTGTGCTGGAAAGGATACCACCTTTGAATTTTTGGAAAATGTATTATTGGAAGTGATGGAATTGTTTCCCTCACAATATATTCATGTGGGTGGGGATGAGGCCACCAAGACCAACTGGAAGATATGTCCTGATTGCAAGAAAAGAGTGGCAAATGAAGGCTTGGCCAATGTTGAGGAACTTCAGAGCTACTTTATTCAACGAATGGAGCGTTTTCTAAGTTCCAAGGGAAGAATTTTATTGGGTTGGGATGAAATATTGGAAGGCGGTTTGGCTCCCGGAGCAACTGTTATGAGTTGGCGAGGCGTAAAAGGTGGTCTGGAAGCTTCTGAGGCCGGACACGATGTGGTAATGACGCCGAATTCACATTGTTATTTTGATTATTACCAAGGGGACCAAGATGCTGAGCCGTTGGCTTGGGGTGGTAATTTACCGCTAAGTAAGGTCTATCAATTTGACCCTGTGGTTGAAGGGATGAGTGAGGAGCAGGCCAAGCATGTCTTAGGAGGTCAGGCTAATTTATGGACGGAATATGTACCGACCAATGACCAAGCGGAGTATATGACCTATCCGCGTTTGGCCGCCTTGGCAGAAGCTGTTTGGAGTAGTAAGGATAATAGAAATTGGGACGATTTTTCAAATAGGGTAAGCAGTCTTTTTCAAAGATATGGTGCTATGGGGGTCAATTATGCCAAAAGTGCCTATCAGGTAACAACTGAAACTACTGTTAATCCCGAAAATGCAGTAATTTCAATCGCCCTTAAGTCGGAATTCCCCAATGCGGATATTCGCTATACCCTAGATGGTAGCGATATTACTTTGGCTTCTGAAAAGTACACCAATCCTATAGACATCCAAAAGACTACTACCATTAAGGCACAAGTTTTTAAAGATGAACAACCTGAGGGTGCCTTATTTGAAAAAACAATCACCTACCATAAGGCTGTGGGGAAACCTGTAAACTATATAAATAAATATCACGACAGTTATCAGGGAGCTAAAGAATTGGGAATGGTAAATGTAGTGCGCGGTTCCAAAAATTTTCACGACGGACAATGGCAAGGATGGTTGGGTGACGATATGGAATTGGTAATTGATATGGAATCTCCTACGGAATTGGAAAAGATATCTGTTGGAGCCATGGAAAATCAAGGTTCTGGGATCTACTTTCCAATTCAAGTGGAGGTTTTCCTTTCGGATGATGGCAAAACCTTCAAAAGGGCAGGAATCATAAAACGGGATTATGCGGCAAACAATGGTTCGGAATTAAAGGATTTTGTAATCGAAATAGAGAAACAGACCGCTAGATATATTAAGGTAAAGGCAACAAATTTGGGTTCTCCGCCAACGGGAGGTGGCTCCTGGATGTTTATTGATGAGGTGGTTGTGGAATAATTTAGGCGTTTTGAAAACACACGCTTAGCCTTCCGCTGAAAACACACCCCTAACCCTCGCCAAAAGGCGGGGCAGGCTCCTCTCAAAATGGGTATTTTGAAATTATAAATTGAATCCTGTGGTAGGAGAAAACTCTCCTCTATGGAGTGGGGAGGGAGTGTGTAAATTTAAGATTGAAGACCATTCAACGCAAACATAAATAGTAAAGAACAACTATGAGCTCAAAACATACAATTCTATTATTACTGGCAGTCTTTTCCCTAGGAGCTTTTGCCCAAAAACAACCCGTAGAATATGTGAATCCGTTTATTGGGACATCAAATTTTGGAACTACCAACCCAGGGCCTATTGCGGTAAGGGGTATGGTAAGTGTGTCCCCCTTTAATGTGGCGGGACCCAAAAATTTACCTTTGGAAAAAGACAGTCGATGGTTATCCACACCTTATGTTCAGGAGAACACTTTTTTAACAGGATTCAGTCACGTTAATCTAAGCGGTGTAGGCTGCCCGGAACTAGGGGTTATTTTGGCCATGCCCACCACAGGTGATCTTGAAGTTGATTATCTAAAATATGGTACTTCCTATTCCAATGAGATTTCTAAAGTAGGATACTATTCCAATACCTTGGATGATTATAATATAAAGGTAGAGGCCACCGCTACGACCAGAGTAGGGGTGAGCAAATATTTTTTTCCGAAAGGGGATGCCAATATTCTAATAAATCTTGGTTTGGGACTTACCAATGAACAAGGTGCTTCTGTAAAGGTAGTTTCACCAACGGAAATTGAAGGGGTCCGTTCTGTTGGTTCATTTTGCTATTATAAACCAGAGGAAGCTTATCCAGTGTATTTTGTAGCAAAATTCTCCAAGCCGGCGGATGAATTTGGGGTTTGGAAAAAGCCGACCACCTACAAGGGTGCCGAGGCGGAATGGATGGGCTACAATGGAAAGACAAGAATAATGCCCGGATATGCCATGGAAGTTGTAGGCGATAGTATAGGGAGTTATATGCGATATAGTTTTAAAGAGCCTACGGTAGTGGAAATGAAAGTTGGGGTTTCCTATGTCAGTATTGAAAACGCCCGTGAAAACCTGGAAAAGGAAACATCCACACGAAGTTTTGACCAAATTTTGGCAGAGTCCAAGGAAAATTGGAACGACTATTTGTCCAAAATTGAGGTAGAAGGAGGTGTTGAAGAGGATAAGATCAAGTTTTATACGGCCCTGTACCACACTTTAATACACCCTAGTACGCTAAGTGATTATAATGGGGAGTATCCCAAAATGAGAACCAGGGAAACCTTAAGGACCCAGGATACTAGATACACCGTATTCTCCCTTTGGGATACGTATCGCAATTTGCATCAGCTTATGAGTTTGGTTTATCCAAGACAACAATCCGATATGGTAAAGAGTATGCTGCAGATCTATGATGAGAGCGGGTGGTTGCCAAAGTGGGAGTTGAATGCCACGGAAACTACCACTATGGTTGGGGATCCGGCAGGAATTGTTATCGCCGATACCTACTTGAAGGGTATAAAGGACTTTGATGTGGAAAAGGCCTATTCCGCAATGATCAAAAGTGCAGATCAGATTCAGGATAACCCCCTTCGCCCTGGACTAAAGGATTATCTGGAAAAAGGATATCTGACCACCAAAACAACCAATAGCGGATCAGTATCTACTACCCAGGAGTACAATATTTCAGATTATGCCATAGCCCAGTTGGCCAAGTCCATGGGCAAGAAGAAGGATTATCAACGATTCTCCAAGAGGTCTATTTCTTATAGGAATCTTTTCGACAAGGAATTTAATCTTTTAAGACCTAAAAATGACGATGGATCATGGTTGACCCCCTATAACCCGGAAGCCGGGGCCAACTTCGTAAAAAATCTTGGATTCATAGAAGGCAATGCCTGGCAGTATTCATTTATGGTCACCCATGACGCCAAGGGTCTTATGCAACTAATGGGCGGGTCAAAACCTTTTGTAAATAGATTGCAGGATGTCTTTGATAAGGGGCATTTTGATATGGCCAATGAACCGGATATCGCCTACCCCTATTTGTTCAATTATGTAAAAGGAGAGGAAAGACGGACGCAGCAAATGGTTTCGGACTTGCTTGATACGTATTATAAGAATTCGCCAGATGGACTTCCAGGAAATGATGATACGGGTACCATGTCTGCCTGGGCCGTTTTTTCAATGATGGGGATATATCCCATAAGTCCTGCCAATCCAATTTATACCATAACAACGCCACGGTTTAATAAGATAACCATACATTTGGATAGTGATTATTATCAACAGGAAAAAATAACTATAATTTCAAACTTTTCGGAGCAAAACAGGTTTATTGAAAATATTAAGATTGAAGGAAAACCACACAAGGGATATTTTATAGGTCATGATGAATTGGTAAATAGTAAAACTTTGGAGTTGAAATTGAACAAATAGGTCAAAATCGCATTGAGAATGAAAATATTTAAGGCAAATTTCAGAATCCTAAGTCTCTTATCAATATTATTGATCTTAGCATCCTGTAATATGGATGGGATTGAATTGGTTAATGACGGCCAATCCGATTACGAAATTGTAATTATGGGTAGGGCTACTGAAACTCAGCATGAGTCTGCCGAGATACTGCAACGATATCTACATGAAATAAGTGGGGCAAAATTAGAAATAGTTGATGAGGCCTCGCAAACTAGTGACAAGCAAAAAATTTATTTGGGTATCGATTCCGAAAGGCATTTGGAAGCGGATGGGATGTCTATAAGGACATTGGATAAAAACCTCTTGTTGTCAGGAGGGTCTGATAGGGCTACAAAATATGCTGTATACGAATTTTTGGAACGTTATTTAGGTTGTAGGTGGTATGCACCGGAAGTTGAGAAAATACCCTCTTCCAAAACAATTGATCTTCCTGCTTTGGATTATGTATATACCCCGGAAATTACTACTAGAACGGTACATTCAAGATTGTTTTACGATAACCCTGACTATGCGGAACAGCAGAAGGTAACATATGAATCCTTCCCTACTTATGTCCCCAGTGCTAGGGTACATACGTTCCACAAGTTTTTGCCCGAAGAAAAATTCTACAAATCAAATCCGGAATATTATTCATTGAGAGGCAACCAAAGGCTGCCTACCCAATTGTGTTTGACCAATCCTGATGTTCTGGCAATTGTTAAGGATTCGGTAGCTTCTTTGTTTGAACAATATCCACAGTCCAAGGTCATATCCGTGAGTCAGGATGACAATGAACAGCATTGCCAGTGCGACAATTGTAGTAAAATAGATGAGGAAGAGGGTAGTCCGTCGGGTACTATGATACGATTTGTAAATGAGGTGGCGGCTGCTTTTCCGGACAAAACGATCTCCACCTTGGCCTATCAATATACTAGAAAGCCATGTAAGACAAAGCCCTTGGACAATGTATTGATTACACTTAGTTCTATAGAATGTGACAGAAGTGAGCCCATTGCCGAAAAATGTACCGATTTTGCAAACGATTTAATAGGATGGGGTAAATTAACCAAGAACATAAGAATATGGGATTATACAACACAGTTTACCAATTTTTTCGCCCCTTTTCCCAATTTACATACACTACAGCCCAATATTCAATTGTTTCGGGACAACAATGCAAAGTGGGTATTTGAGCAACACAGTAACAATCCCAGTGAACTTTTTCAACTTAGATCCTATATAACAGCAAAACTACTCTGGAATCCCGATCAAAATTTTGATGCACTGTTGACGGATTTTACTACTGGTTATTACGAAGAGGCAGGAATTTATATAAAAGAATACATTGATGAAATTCATGCCAAGTTAAGGGAGGACAAGGATTTTTTTCTATACCTCTACGGAGATCCATCTGAAGCTTTTTCATCCTATTTAAGTCCGGAGATGCTTTCAAAATATTCCCAATTATTTGATGATGCGGAAAAGGCAGTGGCCGAAAAACCAGAAATCTTGGCACGGGTAAAAGTGGCGCGCTTGGGGGTGGATTTCGCCGAACTGGAGGCCAGTAGAAAGAATTTTACCGACAGATATAGGCTTTTGATTCCCAATGAGGAAGGTAAAAAAATAATAAATCCGCTGGTAACAACATTACTGGATAATTTTACGGCAATCAGCGAAAAGAACAATATTACCTTAATGAATGAAATGGGTTTTACCGTAACGGAGTACCTGGCAAATTATATGTCGGCACTGGAGGTAATAAGAATGCCCAACGTTGCCATGGGTAAAAAAGTGGTTACCATTACAAAACCAAAAAAATACGCAAAGGAAGACCCCATGGCACTTACGGATAGGGCTTTGGGAGGAAGCAGTTTTTATGCCAACTGGTTGGGTTACGAAGGAAATGATATGGAGGTGGTTGTGGATTTAGGTGAGCCTATGAGCATTAGTACCATTTCTTTGGCCTTTTTACAGGTTACCAATCACATTGTTTTTTTTCCAGAGAAGGTTACCTATTCAGGCTCCTTGGATAACCAGCATTTTGAAAATTTTGGGACTATTAATAATCCTTTTCCCTTAACCAAGGACAGTAAGGTCAACGACATTCAATTTTTTAAATTGGATTTTGAAAAAAGGAACTCGCGATATATCAAGGTGAAGGCTTCAAATACAAAAACACCTTATTGGCATCACGCTGCAGGATTGCCTTCTTGGCTTTTTGCGGATGAAATAATAATTAATTAAATCCGATATAAATGAATATTACAAAAAACAGATTAAGATCTCTTTTGTTGGCACTAACATTGACTTTCATTTGTCAGGTAATGGATGCACAGGCCATCTATGAGGACGAGAGATATGTTCCCGAGACAGATCCCTTGGTATTGGAAAAATTGGAACAATGGCAGGATATGAAATTCGGCCTTTTAATGCATTGGGGAACCTATAGTCAGTGGGGTATTGTGGAATCATGGTCGTTATGTCCCGAAGAATATGGTTGGTGCGAGCGTACAAAGGGCTCCAACCCCAGTGATTATAACACTTATAAAAAGGAATATGAAGGTTTGCAGAAGACCTTCAATCCGGTGAAATTTGACCCGGACAAATGGGCCAAGGCGGCAAAAAATGCAGGTATGAAGTATGTGGTGTTCACTACCAAGCACCATGATGGATTTTCCATGTTCGATTCCAAATACACGGATTACAAAATTACGGATCCAAAAACACCATTTTCGACAAACCCCAAAGCCAATATCACCAAGGAAATTTTCAATTCCTTTAGGGGGCAGGGATTATGGGCAGGAGCTTATTTTTCCAAGCCAGATTGGAATACTCCTACCTATTGGGATCCCTATTATCCTCCTAGGGACAGAAATGTTAATTACGAACCTGAGGCAAATCCCGAAAAGTGGCAGGCATACATAGACTTTACCCACAATCAAATATTGGAACTGCTAACAGATTACGGCAAGGTGGATATCTTGTGGTTGGATGGTGGCTGGGTGGCCAAAACACCAAAATCTGAAATTACCAATTGGTATGAGCAGCAATTGGTTAACAATGACAACGGGTATTTAAAGAACCGTATCGTTAACCAAGATATTAAGATGGATGAATTGGTGGTCAAAGCCAGGGAAAAACAGCCTGGATTAATTGTAGTGGACCGGGCCGTTCACGGTAAAAATCAAAATTACCTTACCCCGGAAAATAGGGTGCCGGAAAAGCCGCTTCCCTATCCTTGGGAGTCTTGTATCATAGCTGGCGGTGGCTGGTCCTATTCTTTTGATGCCAAATACATGACCGGACGTGAGGCAATCCATACCTTGGTAGATATAGTGGCCAAGGGAGGTAATTTGTTGTTGAATGTTGCTCCAAGCCCTGAAGGGGAGTGGGATGAAGGGGCGTACAAATTGCTGAATGAAATAGGGGACTGGATGTCTGTAAACAACGAGGCCATCTATGGCACACGGTCTTTGGCCCCGTTTAAGTTTGACAACGTATGTGTTACTGCCAAGCCTGATGGTACTGTATACCTCACCTATCTAGTAGAAAAAGGACAGACATCCCTGCCTTCAGAAATTGTCTTCCCTGATTATTTTCCTAAAAAAAGTGCCAAGGCACAAGTATTGGGAGGTAAACAAAAATTAAAATGGACCCAAAAAGACAAAGGTATGGCTATTCAGCTTCCCAAGGATTTGGAGGCTAAATTGTTGGACACCGAAGCATTTGTTATTAAAATAAAATAAGGAATTATACCATATTGGGAATTTAAAAATGAATTCTTTGGTCTAAAAATGCAAGGGAATACGATTCCTGAAGGAAGAAAAGGCTAAAGATATCAACAGTTTGTTCCTCTGGTAATTAACATATTTTATCATAAATTAATCATAATTTACCCTAGCACCCTGATAGTATTCATAACTATCAGGGTGCTTTTTTACATAAAAATCAAATTATTGTTAAGGTTCTCTACTAAAACGTTTTCGATAATACGTCATTAGGCTTTCGGCAATTGTCATTAGTCGAATTAATTTCTCCACCTAGGCGGGAAAATGAAAATTTAGTAATTATTTAACATTGGG
Source organism: Arenibacter sp. S6351L (assembly GCF_023016025.1). Lineage (NCBI taxonomy): Bacteria > Pseudomonadati > Bacteroidota > Flavobacteriia > Flavobacteriales > Flavobacteriaceae > Arenibacter > Arenibacter sp. S6351L. The sequence continues at coordinate 89,660 of NZ_JALKBB010000018.1, forward strand.
GTAACTCCCTTAACATCTAATTAACTAACTAAAAATTATTAGTATGATTAAAAAATTTCATTACTATTTATTGCTGGCTTCATTTCTCGTTGTACAGGGAATGATGGCGCAGAACAAAACGGTTACCGGTACAGTGTCCGATGATTTGGGCACCCCGCTACCAGGTGTCAACGTTGTGGAGAAAGGTACATCCAATGGTACTTCCACGGATTTTGATGGTAATTACTCCCTAAATGTAGGGAACAATGCTACATTGGTTTTTTCTTCTTTAGGTTTTACCAAAAAGGAAATTGCAGTGGGAGCACAGACTTCTATTAAAGTTGTTCTTGAAGAGGATGCAGAACAATTAGGGGAAGTTGTTGTAACAGGTTTGGGTATTACCAGGGAAAAGAAGGCCCTTGGTTATGCTACTGCAACTATTAGTGCAGAAGCTTTGACCGAAACTGCAACACCCAACTTTGCAACTGCATTGTATGGGAAAGCTCCTGGGGTTAGTATAAATACTACTCCTGGTGGATCTACCAGTGCTTCCAACATTACTATAAGGGGTTTCGCTTCCATAACAGGTAAGAGTCAACCGTTAATTATTATGGATGGTGTGCCTATTAGGGATGGTGAAGTTTCCAACAATAACTATTGGGGAGACCAACGTCTTAGAGGTAATGGTCTTTTGGATATTAACCCAGAGGATATAGATAACATTTCCATTCTTAAGGGAGCATCTGCTGCCGCACTGTATGGTTCTGAAGCGGTAAACGGTGTGGTTTTGATCACTACCAAAAGTGGTAAGAACAAGAAGAAAGGAATGACTGTAGATATGAGTTCATCCTATAGCTTTGACAAAGTGGCTTATCTTCCAAGATACCAAACGGTGAGGGGACCAGGTGCTCCTTTGAACGTATCAGATGGTGGCCAGGATGCCGAAGGTTTTATTTATCATGATTTAGATGGCAATGGAACTGCCGAAACTAGAGGTGTGTTGGGTTATAGTATTAACTTTGGACCAAAATTTGACGGTAAGCCAACCATTGGTTGGGATGGAGTTGTAAGACCTTATGAGGCTCAGGATGACCGTTATGGTGGCTTGTTCAACACTGCACACAATACAAGTGTTAACATGTCCATTACCAATGTTACCGATAATTCCAATTTAAGGTTTTCTTATACTCGTCAGGATAATCAGGGGATCAGTATTGGAGCTGAGGAGGAAAAGAATATATTTAACTTAAATGCAACCTTTAAATGGGCTGATAATATGTCTACTGATGTAATTGTAAATTATGTAAATCAGTCCGTATTCAATAGACCTTATTCTGTAGACCGATTGATGAACAACTTTACAGGAATGATGTCCCCCTTCGATAGTGCAGATTGGTATTTGGCCAATTATAAAACTAGTAAAGGATATAAGTATGTTACAGGAACAAACCAAAGTTTAACTCCTGAGGAGAATATTATTTATCCTGGTTTTAAAGGAGATATCGGAAACTTTGTTTGGAGCGTAAAGGAGAATCGCTTGGAAGAGCAGAGCAATAGGATCATAGGAACTATCACCAATAATTGGGATATCGCCACCGGTCTTAATTTAAGAGGTAGAATTTCTACAGATTTCACAAACAGAAATTCAGAGGGCAGTAGTACTACATCTATACCTTTGGCTTTTGGAAATTCAGGTGGTTTCAGTATGAGTAATGATAGTTACAACTCTTTGTACGGAGAATTGTTGTTAAGATATGAAACCCCAATCACAACAGACTTAACCCTAGCCATGATGGCTGGTTACAACGCTACCAAACAATCTGAATCCCACCTAAACAGGGGAACCAATGGAGGTTTGAGCGTTGAAAATTGGTTTGACATATCTGCATCGGTTAACACACCTAATTCTGGAAGTAGCCGAAACTCTATTGTAAAGGATGCGTTTTTGGGTACCATGAATTTGGATTACAAGGGGTATTTTTATGTAGAGGGGACAATTCGTAGGGATAAGACCTCTACTATGAACCCCAACAACAATAGTTTTGTATATCCTTCGGTAAACTCCAGTTTTGTACTTTCAGAGGCATTTGACCTACCACTTTTTATGAATTATTTCAAAATTCGTGGATCTTGGGGTATCGTGGGTAACTACCCTGATATTTATGGAGCAAACATTGCCTATAACCAGAATACTTTGGGATCTCAAGGAGGCAACCCAGTGCTTTACACTACTATTCCTTCTAGTTTTGGTAACGACGGTATTAGACCAGAAGAGAAGCATGAGTACGAGTTTGGTTTGGAACTCAAATTTTTTCAGGGAAGGTTAGGTCTTGATGCTTCTTATTATAACGCCCAAATTGTTGATCAGATCTTGCCATTGACACTTCCGAATAGCTCTGGAGCCAGTAATGTGCTGACCAATATTGGTACGTTAAGGAACCAAGGATATGAATTTGCGGTGACTGGTACTCCTATAGACACTGGTTCCTTTAGATGGGATGCTATCGTAAACTTTGCCAAGAACAACAACAAGGTTGAGAAACTGGCACCTGGTTTGGATGAACTGTTACATGCGGATTATGATGGAAATGCTGCTCAATTGAAGTCGTTGGTAGGACAACCAATGGGGGATCTTTATGCACATCCAGTGGCCACAGATGCACAAGGAAGAAAAATTGTGGATCCCAATGGAATGTATAAAGTGGATGCGGACAACATGGAAAAATTCGGTAACGCCATGCCAAAATGGACCGGTGGTGTTATGAACTCCTTTAGCTATAAGAACATTACTTTGGATGCCCTTGTGGATTTCCGTATAGGTGGGCATGTAATGCCAACTGCACTTAACTGGATGACCAGCCGTGGTCTAACAGAGGAGAGCACAAAGTTCATGGATACGGAAAGTGGCGGACTAAGTTATTACGAGGATGGTACAGGAAAAAGAATTCAGACAACTCCTGGAGCTGCTGCAGGTCCTGGAGGAGAAGTGGTTTATCATGATGGTATTTTGTTGGATGGTGTTACCAATGATGGTCAGCCTAACGATCAAATAGCTTCTGCCGCGGATTACTACTGGACCGTTTACAACTGGGGTGGACCTCAATATAGTCCAAACACCCGTTATGAACTATACATTAAAGAGAATACCTACTTTAAAATGAGAGAGTTGTCCATAGGCTACAAAATGCCAAGAAAAGTAATTGATAAGATAGGACTTAGTAAATTGCAATTCTCTGTTTTCGGTAGAAACTTGTTCTATCTATATAGAACAATCAAGGATATGGATGGGGAACAGACCACGGCAGGTTCTAGATGGTTCCAAAATGTTAATAATGTTGGTACCAACCCTTCAACTCGTTCTTTCGGTCTAATGGTAAGAGCTAGTTTATAATAATATAAATAAGAATTATATAAAAAGATATTTCATGAAAAAATTATCGATAATACTCAGTATTGTTATGGCTACAGCCATTAGCGGGTGTACTGAGGCAGATTTTAGCGAGAATTACGCAAACCCTTCAAAGGTATCGACAGCAACAGTAGAGAAGCAATTTGCTGGAATGTTGGTTGCCAATAAGGATTACGTTCTTCCTGCCTATTGGAACTATTTCGTAGTGCTTAGAACTACACTAACACGTTATACCCAAGCAGTAGGTTGGATAAATACTTCCAACCAATATGTTCCCGGTGAAGCTGGAATTGGTGGACGTTGGGGTAATTACTATGATTTCTTGGCACAATACAGGGAATTGGAGAAGATTTACAATAACCTTTCTCCAGAGGATCAAGCAGATTTAAGGGTATATATGCTTACGGCCACAATTTACCTTTATGATCATACCCAAAGGGTGGTGGACTTACATGGTGATATTCCATTCTCCGAAGCGGGTCGCTTAAGCCAAAATGGAGGTGATTACTTAGCTTCATTGCCAACTTATGATACTGCCGAAAGTATCTATACTACTATGTTGGATGGTTTAAAAGGTTTTTCCGATGAATTGAATAGTATCACTGTTAGTCCAGGAATCCAAGTAGGGTTTCAGACCCAGGATTTTGTTAACGGAGGTGATTTGAGTGCTTGGAAAAAGTATTGTAATTCGCTTAGACTAAGAATGTTGACCAGGGTTTCCGGTGTTTCGGAATTCCAATCTAGAGCGCAGTCTGAGATTGCTGCCATTTTGGCCAATCCAGGGCAATATCCTTTAGTAGAGGATAATTCTGAAAATGTTCAGATAGACGTTGTTAGTTTGGATACTCCGATCAACTCCAAAAGCTTTAGAGGTGGACTGGAAGATTGGGACGGTAACTTGGCTGGAAAAGCCATGATAGATCACATGTTGGATAATACCGATCCTAGATTAAGAGCTATGTACGAACCAGGCGAAAATGCCGGTAGCGACTATTTAGGTTTGGATCCATTGCTTAATGAAAATGACCAAACTACTTTGGTAGCTACTGGTACCTTATCAAGATACAACCGTTCCACTTTAAGTAGAAACGAATATTTCCCTGGGCTTTTGTTTACAGCTGCTGAGGTAAGTCTACTTAAAGCAGAATATTATTTGAATGCCAGTAATGACGCCATGGCACAAGCTAGTTATGAGGATGCAATTGAGAAATCAACTGAATTCTACTATGCTTTACGTGATTTGAGTGCCGATGGTACCGCTATTGATCTAGTGCCTACCAATGATACGGAAATACAGGCCTATATTGCTAGTGCCGATGTAAATTGGGACAACGCAACTAATGATGATGAGAAATTGTCTTTGATCGCAACTCAAAAATGGATACACTTCAGTGTACTTCAATTGCCAGATAGCTGGGCAGAACAAAGAAGGTTGAATTTACCTGAATTTACTTTCCAGGTAGATAATGCCAACGAACAAACATTGCCACCTAACCGTTGGATTTACCCAAATAGTGAGCGTGTTTATAACACAGACAATTATAATACAGTTAGTGGCGAGGATAATTTGACCACAAAATTATTCTGGGACGTTAATTAAGGAATTGAGTTAGTTTTTATTTTATTTTTTCAAAAGCCCGATACAACTATTGTATCGGGCTTTTACTTTTTGGCATTTAACAAAACTGAAAATGATTTTTGGTGAAATTTAAGGAGGCCGGCGAGTTTAACACCTAAAGCTTAAGTAGTTCTTTTTTATTAACAGTATTTAGTCGAATCCGATTGGAGATAAGGGGAGCGTAGCTTTATTAATACTCGAAATAGAATTTAAACATACCCATGTATGTATATCGAGTTCCTTTATACCATTCAATTTAAATTAATTCCACATTTTGTTATCAGAAAGAAAAACCCCATTTTGTTAGCTTAGTCTTTAATTTTTTAGGTAATAAAAATGTCCGTCTTCTGCCCCGATCAATAAGTTTGGTTTACCGTCCTGGTCCCAATCCACTACAGTTGGACTCGTGGTATGGCCGGCTAATTTTGTGTTGACCAGGTTGCCTCTTTTTTTGAAGATGGTATTTCCGTTAGATTCTCCTACGTTTTCGTACCATTCAATATTCTCACTATTGGCCAAAAGGTCAAGGTCTCCGTCCCCGTCCCAATCCGTGAATTGAATTTTTCTTCGCCCACTGCCACCTGCTTCCCGCTCGTTTAAACGAAGTAGATCGCTGCCTGTTTCGCCATCCGCATTTTTGAAGATACGTTGTCCTGGCTTTAGATAGAGTTTACCTCTTTTTTTAAACCGTTCAAAAAACGCCAAATAGCCTTCGTGATCTAACATTACCAAGTCCATTAGTCCGTCTTTGTTCCAGTCTATGGCGTAAGGCGTTGTTCTCCACTGGGTGGCCAATTCGTCTTTTTCTGGACTCCACCAGTTCCATTTGGGTTTTGGGACTGTGTTTTTCCCCCAGGCTACCTTAACACCTCCCATTTTTGTTAATTTGGGCGCACCTTTCGTGCCTATGTTTCTATACCACTCTACCTTGCCAAAAATGGAATTTAATACAATATCCTTTAGGCCATCACCGTCCCAATCGGCAACTGTAAGGGTGGTGTATCCCCATTTGCGTTCGGCCGGACCTTGAATGGAACCGCTTTCCCCTGCCATTATCCGAATCACTTCCCCATCGGCCTCTAAATAAACGGGTTCTTTAAAATCTGGATTTGCGCTCCCGTCCAAATTCTCTATAAAACCAATATAACCTGCCGAATTTCCACATATTAGATCTTCATCCCCGTCTTCGTCCCAATCCACGCTGAACGGAGTGACCAAGGCTCCAAATTTTAGATTTTGACTTTTTTGCTGAATATAAACGGGCGACATAAAAATGGGCAAATTGTCCTTTACGGTACCTGTATTTTCAATAAATACCACTCTGCCATCTTCATCACCAACTACCAGGTCGATTTTGTTATCATTGTTCCAATCAAGGGCCACGGGCCGCATCATTTCCAAGTCCATTTCCAGGATGCCAGTGGTATTCTCCAAAAATCTGCCTTTGGCATAGGTTGGGTTTTCTCTATTTCCGGTATTTTCAAAATAGGTAAATCGGTCTACGAATTCGCCACATATTATATCCAGATCCCCATCGCCATCAAAATCGGCCATATTGGGGGTGGTGTTGCCATAAACATCAATGGGTTCGTTCCCGGCCAGTATTTTGCCGTCGTTCCTATATTTTCCATTGTCATTTGTCAATAAATACAAGTATCCTCGAAGGTCTCCGTTTGTCCATTCGCCTTTTTCATTAAAGGCATTGTCCCATCCATATTCACTCCAGTCATCTATGCCTACAATGAGATCCATATCCCCGTCGTTGTCATAATCAACATATTTCCAGTCGCTAAAACGTTCTTTGTAAAGATCCAATAACTCTGATGCCTGATAAAGGCCTACGGGCCGGGTATATCCATATCGTCTAAAGTTGTCATATTCCAAGCCTACTCCTAAGACCCTGGGTTCGCCATCGACATAGGAAATGGCCACATTCCGCATACCCTCACCAATTTTAACTGGGGTATCAAATATGGGATTTCCGTGTTGGTCTTTTGTGCTGTTTTTAAATAAAAAGGTGCCATTAAAAGGAACATCGGTACAGGAAATAATGAGATCTAGATCCCCGTCCTGATCGTAATCCATAGGTAAGGGGTTTGCCCAGAGTCCTACTGCGAGATCCTTGGTAGTGCTGGTATCCTTGTATTGCAATCTTATTAATTTTTCATTAGTGGATTGGCCAATTGAAACAGTGGTACCCGTTAAGAACAAGCAGAGGATTAATCGTTTAAGCATCATAGGTGGATTTTACTAAGTTTATTACAGATTGATAGGTATTTAAATAAAAATTTCAAATTAGTGTTTATTTTTCAAATGACCAACATCATACAAAAGGTACCTCACAGATGCAGGTACACAGCTGAGAATACCAATTAAATTTATCAGGAATTTGGGAATAATCCTTTGATCGACCACAATATAAGGGGTGAGTAAAAAAAATCATTTTTTTGCCTAAAGTTTAGGGTTAAATTGTTTGATCTTTCCTATTTTTGCAATCTCATTTTCGGGATGTGGCCCTTCGTCTACGCTCAGGACAGGCTGCCCCACAGGGGATTCATTTATAAATGGAGATTCTGAAAAAGAATAGAAAGTATTGAGCAAATTGTAGTATCGGGATGTGGCGCAGTTCCCGCAAAGGAGCGGGACAGACCGGTAGCGTATCACGCCCCGGGCGTGATGGTCGCTTGAAGTTATGGAATATGTAGTTTACATATTGTTCAGTGAAATTGCCGACAGGTATTATGTGGGTCAGACGAACAATATTGAAAAACGGCTTGTTACCCACAATAATGGTGGTAAAAAGTATACATCCAAGGGCAGACCTTGGAATTTGATAAAAACTTATCCATGTACCGATCGAATTGAGGCGGTGCAATTGGAAAGAAGGATAAAGAATAGAGGTATCAAACGATACCTGGACGAAAAGTAATTTTTCGGGATGTGGCGCAGTCCGGTAGCGTACACGGCTGGGGGCCGTGTGGTCGCAGGTTCAAATCCTGTCATCCCGACTTGACTAGTTTCATCTAGTCGCATGACGTTGCAAATCACCTGATTTGCAACGTTTTATGTTTTTAGGGGGTCCAGATGAAACCACTTGAAACTACCTGAAAACACCCCTCTGGTGTCCATAAAGGGATTTTGAAACCACAGTATTTTTTGTACATTGAAGTAGCTTTAGAGGGTATTTGACCCTGTGTTTTTTACCGTTTATTTATTAATTTAAAGCTATGTAATATGTTAGAAAACAGTAGATTATCGGTGGTATTTGTCACTCGAAAATTGAATTTGGAAAATGGGAACATTAAGATCTATGCTCGGGTCACCGTGGATGGAAAAAGAGCGGAATTCAGTTTAAATCGGGAATTGCCAGTGTCCCTTTGGGACGAAAAACGCAAAAGAGGTAAGGGGTTTTCCAAATATGTAATCTCTCTAAACAAGTATTTGGATCAGGTTTTTACGGGATTGCACGAGGCACACCGGCAACTTTTGCAGGAGGAAGTTGACATTACTTCGGCCGGAATAAAGGCTCGATATTTAGGAGAGGACGATAGGGGCAAGACACTGCTCGATTTGATAAGCTATCACAATACCTCCATGATCAGCGTCCTTAGAAAAGGAACTATGAAGAACTATTACAGTACGGAACGTTGTATCAAGGAATTTTTAAAAGAGAAAATGGGCGTTGAGGATATTCCTCTTAAAAAACTGAATTATGGTTTTATTGTAGATTTTGAACAATATATACGGAAGTATAAACCGGCCACACGAATGGGTTGTGCCAATAACGGTGCCATGAAACACATGGAGCGCTTAAAGAAGATGTCCAGGCTTGCCGTAAAACTGGAATGGTTGGAAAAGGACCCCTTTATCAATTATAAACTACGTTTTGAAAAAACAGAACGTCAATTTCTGACGGAAAGGGAACTGCAGCTCATTGAGGATACCACGTTTAATATTCCAAGTACCCAACACATAAAAGACCTGTTCATTTTTGCCTGTTATACGGGTTTGTCTTTTATTGATGTTAGTGGGCTAAAAATTGACCATTTGGTAAAAGGAATGGACGGTAACGATTGGTTATATACTAAAAGAACAAAGACAGATGAACCTTTGAAGATTCCTTTGCTACCCAAGGCCATGGAAATCATTGATAAATATAAAAGCCATGCTAGTCTGCTTGAAAATGGAAGATTATTACCTATATACAGCAACCAAATGATCAACCGCACCCTTCGGGATATCACAACCGCCTGCGGTATTCGTAAAAAGATAACCTTTCATGTAGCCCGACATACCTTTGCCACGGCGATTACACTTTCCAATGGGGTGCCAATTGAAACCGTTTCCAAACTTTTGGGGCATACCAAGCTTTCAACTACTCAAATCTATGCTAGAGTGGTTGAAAAGAAGGTAGGGGAGGATATGCAGAATTTGATGGCTACGATGAAGCTAAAAAAGGTTAGAGCTGAGGAAATTTATTAAGCTATAAAATAATGTTTTGCGGCTGTTTGAACGAATTCATTCAGGCAGGTTATGTAACTTTGCTTTGGGTGCGGCATAAAAAGTAAAGATTGAGATTCTTTACTTTTTTGAGTGTCCCGATATGGCTATCGGGAGGTGTGCTGGCGTATTTGGTATTTGTTTTCTCAGGCCCTCGCTGCATCTCGTACAAATTTTTTAAGATTATCAATCTTCAAAAATTATGTGGTCTTCTAAAAGTTTCTTCTAAAAAATTAATGGAACACTTTTTATGCTAGCCGACAATAGGAGGGGAGTGTAATATGTGTGGAATGTTATTTTTACTATTTTCTCCAAAATATGTTACGGTTTTCCGTAAACGATTACTTGTTAAATTTTGATATATTTGATTTAGACCATTCAACACAAAACATCAATTACCACTAGTTTAATGATAGAGCGTATTAAGAACTATTTAAGTCTTATTTCTAAAGAGATTGAAGAACATTTATATGAAGAATTTGAAATTAATAGCGATATGGCTATTTCGGAGTGATGGGTTCTTCCTCAAATTTGGGGAAGAACCGTTTATCAGTGCCACCCATTCCGTTTCAATCTGTGCCACTTAAGGTAAAAAAGAAAAAATACTCCAGCTTTTGCTAGGCACATATTAAATGTAAGCTATTACCCAGGGCAAACTCACACTTTTATTCCTAATATTTTGGTCATATAGTTATTGTCATAGGCCGCTTTAAGTCTTTTGCCTTTTAAGCCTTGCTTGGTCTGTTTGTCCTGTCTCAACAGGTTTAAGGCAATTTTGCTCAGTATCGAGAAGTTTTGGGCGGCATTTCCCGCTCTTTTTCTTGATGCATCTTCCGAGAAGGCGACATCCAATACCCAATGTAATTTATTTTCAATTCCCCAATGTAGGCGTATCATTTTCTGGAAGGCCTCCGCACTGTTCTCCAAGCTTGAGATATAATATCGGGTAGCCGTTTCTTTGGATCTTGCACTATTTTTAAACTCCCTGATGCTTTCAATTTTTATGATGCTCTTTAATTTGGTCCATTTATCCGTGTTTTCTATAAAGTCAAAAGTATTGATGACACTACAGCTACGTGTCTCTATTCTACCATGGCCCAGGTCGTCATGGATATGGGTCCCGATAGCTTTGCCAAATCTAAATTCATCTTCGATATCCCGGTGCAACCGCTTTTGATTGTCCTTTACGGCCAAGATGTAATCGGCCCCTTGCCCAACATTGGTCTTGGCAATATGTTCTTGGCAACCCATGGCATCTATGGTGATTACACAGTCTTTTATGGCAATAAGCTCCAAGAGTTTTGGGATGGCGGTAATTTCGTTGGACTTCTCGCAGACCTTGACCTGGCCCAAAACCATGTTGTTGTCACTGGCCCAGGCACTTACCATATGAAAAGGGGACTTCTTTCCATTGGATCTGGATCCTCTTAGCGTTTTGCCATCAATGGGGATAACCTCGCCATCGGTAAGATCGGCCAATCCCGATACCCAGCCCATAAAGCAGGATTCGAACTGTTCTGGATCTATTGATGAGAATACACGGTTGAAGGTGTCATCGGAAGGTATGCCATTGGGAAGATCCAGGAACGAACGTAAAAAATCCTCTTTTGCCCTGGCGTATGTTTCCATATCTTTCCATGTATCCGCGGCACAGATCACCGAAATTATACCAATAAGAAGGATATCGTCCAATCTGTGAAGCTTGTTTATATCGCTCCTGGGGTCGTCCATCTTGCTGAAAATGGACTTGAAATTGTGGATTGTTTTCAACAACAATCAATTATCAGTACAATATACAAATAATCGACCTAAAAAACAACACTTATTTACTTGAATTACATCTATTTGGATGAAATTTTATTGAAGATGTATTTATTGGAAAGTGTGAGTTTGCCCTGAGCTATTACCTAAGTTTTTTTTTCTTTTATAGTTAATATTTTATTACAAAAAAGTAAGAAATAGTGTATATTAAATAAATAATCTACTAATTTTATTAATGTGTATATACATAAGTAATTTTTATTAATCTTTTAAAAATTTTTAATTATGAAAACAAAAAATTATTTAAAATTATTAGGTGGTTTATTAGTAGCTGTTGTGATGGCGGTTAATTATGTTAACATTAATAGTAGTTCGGCAAATTCTTTTTCTGTTATAGAGGTTAAAGATGCCAAGGCATCTGGCTTTTGTGTTTACAGTGATTGGGATACATGTATTGAAGAGGGTGGTGGTGAATGGTATACACTTTATGATTTTGAAGAAATATAAAAGTCTCATGGATTATTCATTGTTTTACTTTGTACTATCATATTTGTTGTCAAGTTAAGGGGGTTCTGCTAAATTTTATTGATTTATCTCAGATGAATAGACTGTAGTTCAAAGTGTATCCAAGTATGATTTGCTTTAACGTTTTGGAGATATGTTATTTTGCCTCTTGGATTTATTATATCATAGAAGGGGAATTTGGCTTAGATTCAATTGCTATTGAAAGTTTTTGATGGGAGTTTTCCTTCGGGGGTATCCCCGAAGGAAAAATTCCCCAAAAAAGTCAAATAGTTGTGTTAAGAGCTACAAACAAATGACCTTGGAACAAAGGTCTGTTGTTGAGTGGAAGTTGAAAAACGGCCTTAAGAAGATAGATATATTCATAAAGCATCCATTGCCGAGTCGTCCCTTTCCCAAGAGCAGGAAAGGAACTAGGGAAGACGGGGCGTTAACAATACCAAAGATACCGAAATAATTGTAGACGAGCGAATGAGGGAAGGACATGTGAAAAAGCGTTTTACGCCCAAGATGTAGCTTTATGAATGGGACAAGCTCTGGAATTACTAATGGTCCCTCTAAGTGATAACAAGTAGTGCACGTCTGAGGGATATAGATATGGTCTGTCGTGAGCGCATCTAAATAAGGATATGGGAGGACAAGGCTATTGGAGGTAAACTTTACAAGAGTTTGAGGAATTCTTACGTAAAATATAAACGATACTGAGAAAAGACAATAGTGGGCATACTGGGAAGGGTCGCCATAGATAAGTTCCTCTCGATTGTGGAAAACAAGAAAACTGTCGGGAACTTCAAGGAAGACCTTATCATCGAAAAGGGGCATAAGGGTGCATTTTGGACAGGTGCTCCAGCTTACTGTTAGTCGAAAATGTCGGTGGAAATGCAATCGATAAGTTCTTCAAGATCACAGTAAATGCACAAGAACTTTATAAGGAATGAATCCATATTAATCCAATGACAAAGGTAAGGAGATCTCTGGGCATATGAAAATCGCCAAGAAATCGGTTGTAATGTATTTTTCATATATCCATAAGTATCTTGGGAACGGGCATCAATGAGTATACCAACAAATTATTGAGAAAGTATTTTTCCAAGGATTCACCTTTGGGCAACGTGCAAAACAACCAAATTGGTCATGTAGTTAAATTACTTGATGACAGATCAAGGAAAAAATTGGATACGGAACACCCTAAAAAGTATTTTTTGGATGTATTCACAAAAAATCAAAACATACATATGCTAGTATAATCGACCTTGTGATGATTAATTATTTTAAGTTGCGCTTTGTTTTTATGATACGTATTTTACGAACATGTTATAGGAATATTTATAAAGGATTTTATAAGATACATCCGCCTCTACATATATACTGTTTAAAAATACTAGCAACGTGTGTTCTGTTGGGTTGTGCTAACAACTACAATAATCCGTTAAACGATTTTTCTAAAGATAATGAGATTGTACTGGTAGGTGAGGAAATCCGATTTCAAAGCGACACAATACTATTTCGGCCCCGTAAATTCGAAGTTTATGACACCTTGGCCATTTTTAATGATAATACAGGTGAGGCGGGTTTTAGTATTGTCAATTTAAAAGATGGCCGTTTAGTAGAGAAGTTTGGTTTTGCGGGCAATGGAGAATCCGAAATGAATATTAATGCAGTTTCAATGGAAAATGGTGTCGCAAACAATGATTCAGTTTTTAGTATTACCCAGGTAAACTCTCCGCATAAAATCTTTCGCTATAATTGGGACAGTTTATTAAATAAATCTGAATACAGGCCGAAACCTATTTTTTATTCAACAAAAATTACTTTTTCGAATACTTATTTCTTGAACGATTCAATTCTATTCGGTAAGTTTTTAACTTCAAATATGGATAACAAAACCTTTGGCGTTTTGAACCTCTATACAAACAAATTAACAACGGGTATTGAAGTACCCGGAAATGAAAATAATAAAACCCAAAGCGAAAAGGATTCTTTGTACTTCAAATATTTAAATATGAGAATGGATAATAGAGTAGCCTATAGACCAGGAAGCTTCCATGAATTTGCTTGTTTTTCTGGTAAAGGAGCAGTAATTCAAATAATATCGGTTGACAAAAATTATCGTTTAAAGAAAAAATATCAAAAAGTATACTATCTGCCTACTTTTAATCTTCTTGTAGGACCAAATTCAAAGAAAATTGTTGCAGGGAAGGACAGTAAAAAAGGCTTTCGCAATATTGCGGTTAGTGATAAAAATATCTTCGCCCTTTACAGTGGCCCTTTGTTGAACGACAGTGATGAAAACTTCAATATATCCGATATTGTCTTGGTTTATGATTGGGAAGGGAATCCAGTAAATAGAATTAAATTGGACAGAAAAGTGAATACAATAGCTATCGACAGAGAAAATTTCACACATTTATATGGAATGATGGACTCTAACAAATTAATTAAATATGTATTATCTGAAAACTAGTCAGTAAAAGTTAGTGACTTAATTATTTTAGAAAATGGAAAATGAATACAAAATATTGCTATGGACAATATTACTTTTTATTGGATTGACTGGATGTAATCAAAAACACAAAGACAAGAATAATGAATATAATTTGGAATTTAAGAATGTGCAAAACGATAGTGTTAAGATTGAGTTTATTACAAATACTACTATCAATATAGGTTCCGTTAAGATAGGCGATACAATTAAAAGGGTTTTTAAATATAAGAATGTAGGGCAACACCCATTTTTAATTTATAACGCAGAGGCTACTTGTGGCTGTACGGTAGCTTATTTTAATGATAGCCCTTTACCTGTTGGAAAGACTGATTCGATAATTGGCATCTTTGTAAGTGATGAACACATGAAAGGTTTTGTAAACAAAGTAGTGACTGTTAACAGTAATTCACCATTATCCCCATTTTTATTGACATTTTATGGTAGGGTGGAATGAAACTTTGGCTCTTTACAGTACTATAGAACCAATGATTGTTGGCTTGTTACATTTATTAAGCATAAGGGCTATTCCACTTCATATTCTATTTTGTTTCCAATGAGTAAAAGATTATTTGTTCTTTTGGTAAATCTACAAATATTGGTATTTTTTCTTCTCCTATTCTATAATTGTGTGGATTTAAGAAGATATCCATATCCGAAAGGTGTGCTTTCCTCTTTAGAAAAAGCGGGGGAAAATAAAATGGAATTGATTAAAGTGCTAGATCATTATAAAAAGTATCCACAAGACAGTTTAAAATATAGGGCGGCCTGTTTTCTTATATCTAATATGAAGGGTCATTTTTCATCAAAAAGGATTGAGTCCTACCCAGATTTAGTAAAAGAATCATTTAAAAAAATTGACTCGCTTACCAAAGTAATCTTCTTTCATGAGGCAGATACTTCACTTTTCCGGTTTGCAGATTATCTTCATAATATTCTAGACACAAAGGATTTCGCTCCGACAAAGGGCTTTGTAGATTCCCTGATAAAAAGAACTTACCCTGATACTGTTGACGTAAAATTCCATAGAAAAAAAGTTGTACATTTTGAGCACTTTGTAGATAGTATTGGCAAGGAATTGCTATTCAATATCCAAACGGAAAATCAAACCAACGGAATTTATCCCGATTTGAAAAATATCTCCTGCAACTGGTTGATTGACCATATTGATAATGCGTTTTCCTGTTGGAAGAAGTCCCCTTTTGCAAGGGATTTGAGTTATAACGAGTTCAAGAACACCTTGTTGACATATAGGAGCATGAATGAATCTGTGGATACATATTCCAGTTATATTAATAATTATTTTTACGGTATTGTTCATTCTAATGATTCTTTAAACCTTGCTAATACCGTGAGACGCTTAAATTTTGCCACCTATTGTCTCGATGTTTTCGAGGACAATGGCCATAAAATCGGAAATTTAGGGTTTTACGATATTTTACAGTTTTATAAGTTCGATTGCGACCGACATTCCGAATGGACAGTAAGGGTATTAAACGCATGTGGCGTTCCCGCTTATTTGGACTATACTTCGGGTTACTTTAACAGGGACAAAATACATTATGGGGTATCGGTACGGGATACTTCAGGAATTTATCACCATTATTCCCCTAAATGGCAACAGTTAGGTGATTACAGGCATCAAAACGAATTATCCAAAATGTACAGAAATATGTATGTCAAACAGAGGTGCCCAAGAACATTGGCCAGCATTAATGAATACGTCCCGAATACATTCAAAAACCCATATATGAAGGATGTAACCGAGGAATACCACAAGGTTACCACCTTTTCAGTTCCCTACAAGTTTAAGAAGGATAGTACCAATAGAAAATTGGGCTATTTGGCGATATTTAGCCCTAGAGGCTGGAAGCCCATTGCCTGGGGAGAGATTGATTATGACCGTAAAAAAATCAATTTTGAAAAAGTTCCTGTAAATGCAACTTATATTGTTGGTATCTATGATTCCAATGGGTTCATTCCAATCTCCAACCCATTACATATCGATTTCGACAGAAAGGTTATGGAAATAGCTCCCAACAACAATCCGATTACCTTACGACTTACTCGTAAATTTCCCTTGAAATACCATTTAATTGAGTTCATGAAGGATATGATTGGCTCCAAAATACAAGGGGCCAACAGCGCGGATTTTTCGGATGCAATAGACCTCTATTCCATTGGCTCATCAGACATTTTGGATTTTTCAGTGAAAGCCTTACCTATTTCGACAAAAAAGAAATTTAGGTATGTGAGGTGTATTAGTAATGGTAAACCGCTTAATATTGCAACTTTTGAGGTGTTCTCTTCAGTAAATCAAAACATGAATATTGTCAAAGGGTCGGAACCTTCTATCTTGTCTGAGGAAAAATTAAGAAACGTGGATGTTGGTCTTTATACAAAATTGAATGGTAACCTTTTACCTTCAAGCCAAGATGTAGAGCGGGCCTTGGATGGCAACCTAGAAACATACGTTACAACTTTTTCCATAGGTATCGATTTTGGAAGCCCTCAGCACATTTCACAAGTAAGGTTTGCCCCCAGAAATGCCAACAATGGAATAGTGATTGGGGATAATTACGAGCTTTTATATTACGATAAGAGATGGAAAAGTGGAGGCTCCAAAATTGCAGAGTATAACTTTTTAAAATTTGAGAATGTACCCGAGAATACGATATACTGGTTAAGAAACAAGGACCACGGTAAGGAAGAATTACCCTTTGTTTATAGGGACGGTAAGCAAATATTCGTAAACGAACGTTAGTTTAACAGGTTTCGGAGTTTGTGAATATTTTTTTCATTTTACATGGACTATATGGAGATGTGGATAATTTCCGATTATTGTAATACTCACTTTCTATAAAATTTGAAAAAGCCTTAGCCCCTTGAATCCTGAAAGTTATTTTGCAAAAGGACATTGAAATGACACTTAAGATAGATTGTACCAAAATTAGAATATTAAGATTAGAACATAGTATTAACTTATTGATAGTGCTGTTGTTATTCTCTCTATACGTATTTTTGCCATCGATTGATTTCTTGCCATTTCGACGCTCCCCAGTGACCGGAAAATTTATTATATTCTTACTCGCAACCCTATTAATCGTCTGCTTATTTTTGGGAAAGCTGAAAGTTTCTGATGAATCCTTTTCTATTGGCCGGATAGATATTTCAATTCTTCTACTCGTGGTTTATATAACGTTCAATAGATATTTTTTTCAACCCACTTACGGTTTTTCAATAAGGTTCTACGAATTGCTGGGGTTGCTGGCATTGTATTTTGTGATAAAATCGCTTACACCTAAACATCATTCTTGGCTACTTATTGCGGCCATTATCGGTGCCAATATCCAAATCATTATAGGATGGTTACAATTATACGGCTTGATAGAATCTAACAGTTCGGTTTTAAAGGTAACAGGTGGTTTTTTTAACAGTGGCCCCTACAGTGGTTACTTGGTAGCCGTTTTTCCAATTGGCCTACAGTTCTTAAAGAATGGTAATTTCCTAATTGAAGATGGGAAAAAATATATTAATATACGAAAAGCAATCGTTCACTTTGCTGTTGTTTTAAACATTATTGGGTGTGTGACAATAATTCCTGCATTAAGATCGAGAGCCGCCTTTATTGTTATTTTCTTTACTGTAGGATATATCTATCGCAAGAATATTCAGTCCTTTTTTGAAAAAAACACAAAGAAAAGGGTTGTAAAGGTTTTGTTGGTTTTGGGGGCAATATGTTGCATGATTACTTCCATTATTTTTATATATAATTTTAAAAAAGGGTCAACTGAAGGGAGGTTGTTGATATTGAAAACTACTGTGGAAATGTTGAAAGATAGGCCTGTTATGGGTTTTGGCTATGACAGGTTCCATAGTAACTATATGCTTTATCAGTCAGAATATTTTGAAAAACACAATAACATAAAAATGGCGCTAAGGGCAGGGAATACAGCTTATGCCTTTAACGAACCATTACAGTTTTCCGTAGAAAATGGAATATTAGGATTGTCAATTTTGTTGCTAGTGCTATATTTTTTAATTATTAGAAGAGGGACTTTAAAAGAAAATGAACCATTGTACGAGATGGCAATGGCCGGAATTTTGTCGATAATTATCTTCTCACTATTCTCGTATCCTTCTAAAATTCTGCCTATTAAATTGGTGTTAATCCTTTACGTGGCAATTTTATCTGCAAACCAGGCTAGTTCCTTTTGCAACCGTTTTAAACCCCAAAATAAATCAAAATCAAGATCATTTTACATACTATTGATTAGTCTATCTATCTCTTGCTTACTGTTTTATAAGACACTGAAACTAGCAAAAGCTTATTATGTTTGGAATAATTCCCACGAAAATTATTTGGATAAAGATTTTAATTTGGCAGTTAAGGGTTACAGGTTAATATACCCGTTTTTTGATACCGACGGGAAGTTCCTTACCGACTATGGTCTGGCTTTATATAGTGCAAAGGATACATATGCTGCCATTAATATATTGAGCAAAGCCAAGAATTATTCTAATAATTCCGTAATAGAAAATGTGTTGGGGAATTGCTATAAGGAAATAGAAGATTACAAAAATGCTGAAATATGTTATCAACGTTCCATTAATATGGTTCCAGGAAGTTTTAGGAGCCATTACTTATTGCTTAAAATGTATTCCGACAACAATCAAATGGAAAATGCTGTGAATGTTGCTAATAGAATATTGAATTTAAAGGTTACAGTTCCTTCCGAGACAACGTTTGAAATAATAAATGGAGCAAAAAATTTTCTAAAACTTCAAGGTGTGAACTATGTTGATTGATTCGACAATACCTGTTGTTTATGGTTGCGGCAGGCACAATCAATTAAAAATGAAATCATTATAACTGTAATTATGGAAAAGCGTTTGAATTTACGACTAAAGATAGCTCGCTTTTTTTTTCTTAAGCTATTAAATGTCTTATTTTGGTTTTTTTTGAGTACGATTGTTTTAAGGTTATTTTTTTTTGATGTTTTCCATATACCAAGTTCTTCGATGGAGAACACCTTACAAAAAAACGATTTTATAATTGTTAGCAAGATTTTTTACGGCAGCCCCCTAGCAAAAATCTTAAAAGAGCTGAAATTTAAGCAAAAACCAAAAATAAACGATCTTTTAGTCTTCAGCGTAGGTAAAGAATCAACGATATACGTGAAGAGATGTGTTGGTCTGCCAGGTGACATAATTGAAATAAAAGACACGGATATTTTTATTAATGGGCGATACGCACACCCTCCCCGTACCTCGTGTCATTTTCGAAAGGTTTGGTACCGAAATTTTAATGACTTAAAAGAGTGTATGAATAAGGACTCAAGCAGTATTATACAGAAATATTCCGGTTACGTTATAATCAATCTTGATTTGAACCAGGAAAAATTGCTTATGGGTTGTAAAAGCGTCGATTCGATCGGGGCAATCGAGCCAGACGCCAAACATAATAACTCAATGATTCAATTCCCACCCTATTCGGAAAACAACATGGATAAATTTGTAATTCCCTACAAAGGATTAAAGATTAGCTTTGAGTCAAACAAAATAAAGGATTATCGTGATATTATGGAATGGGAAGAAGGGGGTGAAATTGGAGAAGAATGTTCTTTTTATTATGATAATAAAGAAAGTGAATTTTATATTTTCAAAAACGATTACTATTTTATGATTGGGGACAACAGAAACAAGTCTATTGACTCTAGGTCATTTGGCCCTGTTGCCCAAAAGAATATTATCGGAAAAGTAATATTCAAAATATAAAACAAGCTTTCTCTTCTTTAAGTATTTAGGTCGCTAATGTTTAAAGAGTAAATTTTTTAAAGCATTAATACCTTCCAATAGGATGGTATTTCATTTTAAATAAATTCAAATGACTAACTTAAGTACAAACTCTAGATATCTAGATATTAAAGTGTGCGTTTGGTTAGAAGTTTACTATTCGAAATAAAAATGTCAAGAAAGTTTATCATTCTGCTATTATTGTCGATTTCAACCTCCGTTTTTTCACAAGATAGGTGGTCGCCCGAAAAGATCTATTTGCAGCTTGCCTCCGAAGTGTTCGCTACCGACCAAACTATCTGGTTCAAGGCCATCGTAACCGATGCAATTTCCCACCGTTTCACGGAAATTAGCGGTGTACTTCATGTTGAATTGATTGGTCCAGACGGGAAAATCGTGTCGCGTAAATTGGTCAAGTTGTCCAAAGGGGTAGGGAGGGGGTCTTTTGAACCCGAAAAGGGCTTGCCGGAGGGCCGCTATCTGGTACAGGCCTATACCCAATGGAACAGAAACTTTGGGGATGATTTCATTTATAAGCGCTACGTGGACATTGTAGCTCCTTGGCCCTCAAACAACCCGAAATTATTGGATTCCCTAAAACTGGAGAAAGTAGGTGACGGGCGGTTCCTTTTGAGCGCTAAGGTTAGGTCAGACGCCATAGAATCGACCGGGGCCAAGCAGGTACAGGTCGCCATAGAAAGAGATAAGGGGAGCGACACCCTGCTTATAAAAAGAAATGGCCATGGAGCTTATGCATTTGAATACGAGATGCTGGAAGACCCTAGCTGGGTGACCGTGACAGTAGAGGGGCTATCCGAAACGGTCGTCCTGGATCAAAACGAGGTAGACCTGCAATTCTTTCCTGAAAGCGGTACGTTAATTGAGGGGTACAGCAACAAGATAGCGTACAAGGCCATAGGCATCGACGGCAAGGGAAGCAGGGTCCAGGGAACCGTTTTCGACGACAGGGGGAAACATATCATTGATTTTGTGTCAAACCGTTTGGGAATGGGCTATTTTTCAATTTACGCCGAAAGTTCCCGTACCTACCATGCCGAAATTCGTTCCACGAACGGACCGAAAACCATCGTAAAATTCCCTTTGCCCAAATCGGCATCCAATGGAAGTATTATCTCTGTTCAACGAACTGGCAAAAATATTTGGGCGGGGGTATACTCAAATGTCCTTTCCGGCAATGTGTATATCAAGGTCTCTTGCCGGGGGCAGGATCTTATTATGATAGAGGGTCCGTTGCGAGACGGATATCTGTCCAAGAGCCTTTTATCGGAGGCATTGCCAGAGGGCATACTCGTCTTTACCCTGATGGACCAGAACAAAAATACCGTTGCGGAGCGGCTGTTCTTCAATGAAAAGACCGAAGACCATTTGAAGGTGGACCTGGCTACGGACAGGGAAACGTATGCACGGCGCCAACCTACCCAATTGGATATCCTTATCACGGGACAAGATTCCGTTCAGGGCCCCGTAGAATTGTCCGTTTTGGCCATCAATTCAGTACAGGGCCAGCATACGTTTGGGAACATTAAATCCTACTTTCTTTTAAGTTCGGAACTGCGGGGAACGATCGAGGATCCCGATTACTACTTTAATTCCCAGAATACCGGACGTGCCCAGGACCTCGACGCCCTTATGCTCTCCCAGGGCTGGCGCCGTTACAAATATCCTGCAAAACGCATCGAGAAGACCCTTTATTGGCCTCAGTCTCGCCTCGAGGTCAGGGGCTCGGTACAGGCCCCCGGAAGGAGCAAACTCTCTAAGGAAGGCGTGGGGCTTACCTTATCTTCCTTCTCAAAGTCACCGGTCTTCTACTCAGGAACCACCGATAGTCTGGGTAACTTCAGGTTCATGATGGAGGATACCTATGGCCCACCCATGCGGGTCCTACTTACGGTAGATGATGGAAAAAAGGGGAATAAACTTGATTATAGGATCAATTTGAATAACCCAAAGCCTCCAAAAGTAACCTATGATCGTAGGCCGGCCTTTCGTCAACTGGATACCCTGATCAGAAGTGTGGCCGTGGCGGGAATGGAACGTGTCCGAACAGAAGCCATATTAGATTCCCTCTATGGGGTTACGCAACTGGACGAGGTGATTGTTACCGACAACCTCTTAAGTCCCGAGCGCAAAAAACTTTACGACAAATACGGAGAACCAGATGGGATCGTCAATGGAGATGATTTAAGGGCAAAGGAGAAAAAATGGTCCTATGGGCTATACAGTATCCTTCTTTTCAATTACGGAGATCAGGTATTTATTGAAAAATATAGCGACGGGTTTATGCTTGCGCATGTCAGAGCGGGACAGTATGGAGCCGTAAGATATCAATCCGGACGCGGTATCGTACCGGGAAATCCAAAAAAGGAGGGGACTTTATTGATCGTCGACGGTAAACCGCTTGACAAACACCAATATGGTCAGGTGTCCAATATGTCCCCCGAAATTATAGAGCGGGTAGAACTTATCCAGTACGCCAGTTCCTTTAGGAGCTTGTACCAGAGTGTTTTTCCAGAGGTAAGTCCCATGAATACGCCATCTCTTGGACATATCATTTCTGTGGTTACCAAAGGCGGTTTAGGTATCAATACTTCCATAAGGCCGACACCTGGCACCTTTAATACGTCTGTCGAGGTCTTTTCCCCGGTCATGGAATTCTACACCCCAAAATACGACAGTCCGATTCCCACCAAAGAACAAAAGCCGGATCTTAGGGCACTTATCCACTGGCAACCCCATCTGAGCACTGATAAGTCAGGAAGCGCATCGGCTCGTTTTTATAATGGAGACGTTCCGGGCGACTATATAATTGTTGTAGAGGCTATTTCAAGGGACGGGCGCGTCGGTTATGGAAAGAAGCATTATGTTGTATCAGAAAAGTGAGTTCAAATAAATGAAGTACATCACCTCGTTAAAAGAAACTGCGTTTGGTGAGACGTTAAATTCTAGTTTTTTAAAGTCCCATAAAACGAACGTAACCGTTGCACAAGCAAATAAATTATAAAAAAAACAAACTTCTATAACTCCCTTTTAAGGCAGTTTCTCTTTTTAGGTCAGCAAGTAACCGGATATTTTTGGAGGCCTTTGCAAACCAGCTTTCAACAAAACCAACACGGGCAGCCGTTGTACAAGTCCTAATTTTTAGAAAATCCAGCTTATTTAAACCGCTTTACAGGCTTTCTTTAATGCATCAGTGCCAGCCATCCCGTTTTAAATTGTACCACTTTAAAGAAAACAAATAAAATTCCCCACTGGCTCGTGCCTTCCCTTAAATTGGCTGGCCAAACACCGCTCCTGTCCAACCTCTTTGCATATTATTGACTAAAAATCCCTAAATTGGAAAAAATAAAAAGGATCCAATCCCTGTAGCAAGGATAGCGCAAAACCGAGACCGCATAGTTACATTAAAGAACTGCGCCCTTGGCTTACCTGATTTAATCCTATAATGTTAACGGTAATTTGAAAACCACAATGAAGAATAGCTTAAAGGAGCATAGAAGACTTAAAAACCTGACTCAAGAAGAGTTATCAAAGTCTTCTGGAATATCCATTAGAACTATTCAGCGAATCGAAAAAGGATTGTCAACGGGAAGTTCTCATACCCTCAAAACTTTAGCGAAAACTTTATCCATTGAAAGCTCAGATATATTTCATGATGAAGGTAACCCCAAATTATTTGTAAAAAACAACATAAAAACATTGAAACTTATGAATTTTAGTGTTTTAACAATGTTGGTAATCCCATTTGGTAATATTATTTTCCCATCAATTATATTTTTCAAGAATAGAAATGATAGAAAGATGAATACTATTGGAAAGAAAATTTTGAATTTTCAAATTTTAAGTATGTTAGCACTACCTTTTTTCCTAGTTATTCTATTCCTGTTAGCAGGAAAAGGGTATGGAGGATTTCCTATAATTTTAATAGTCTCTTATTTAACTTATGGGTTAGCAAATATCATCATTACAATACATATATCAGTTCAGATAAATAAAGAAAAGGAAGTATTAAGCTTCGTCCCAAATGTTCTTTAAATCCTACATTGTCATACAGATGGCGTAAAAATGACATACGTCTTTTTCAATTCTCTCCTATTTACTCCAATAATTTTGCATCAGGAGAAAATACAAACATCTGAATCACTAAATATGAGAAGTGAACTTAAAATAATTCTGAGCATTTTATTTGTAATTGCCTTAAATCCGTCAAATCATGCTCAAAATAACGATAACGAATTAGTTGTTGTCGATGGCAAAAGAATAGCGTACAAATCCTTCAATATTGAAAACAGAAAAAAAGGGGAACCAATTCTTGTTTTCGAAACGGGATTAGGTGGCGGAACTTTTGGCCCTATTCTTCCTTTTCTACCTAGTAATATTTCGGGTATTCAATACGCTAGAAATGGAGTTGGAAAATCAGAGCTAGATACTGAAATAACATCTGATTCTCAACTTGCCGATCGACTACATAATTTATTAACAACCTTGAACATTGAACCACCATATTTATTGGTTGGGCATTCCATAGGTGGACCGTACATAAGATTATTCGCATCTAAGTTCCCAAACGAAGTTTGTGGGCTCGTTTTTTCGGACCCAACCGACTTTATGTTGACTGTTGAAGAGGATGAAGAAGCAAGAATAAAATCTAAAAGTGCTACTGGTTATCGGGAAACGTCTTTGTTAATTCAGAAAATGATGTCCGAAAATGATAGTTTTGGCCAAGGAGCAAGGAATGATGCCACAAGGGCTTTGAAATCTAGTGTATCGGGTTACTTTCAAGAATATCAACACTTACCTGAATTGAATAGGAATATTGCTGCAACGGTAATTATTTCATATAACAAACCTATCGAACAACCAGACGAAGAATTAAATAAGAACCTTAATCTAGGAATTAATTTCAAGCCTTGGTGGAAAGAATACGATAATTTGAGAATACAGCATTTCACGGATTTGATAAAGGACAATGATAACAGTAGAATTATTTTGTTGCCAAAATACAGCCACGGCATATATTATCAAAATCCAGAATTGGTAGCAAAACTGATTATTGAAAACTATAATAGCAATATCAAAGAAAAATAAATAACTACAGCTGATATCTAAGCGTTCGTGTGGTCGGTACGGCCTGTCCCGCGAAATTTGCGGGAGCCAAACATGAACGCCGTGTTGACTGAACCTTAGCCTAGTTTCCCCTTACCAAGTGGCCTGCCAGTTAATAATATATCCCGGTTATTAATGCCAGCCATTCCTATTTAATCATTACCACTTAAGGAAAGCAAAGAAAAATCCTCCATACACAAACCAAAATTCCCTAAATTGGTAAGAAATAAAAAGGATCCAAATCAATAGTTAGTGTCCAGTCAAGCCTAAACCTACGGGTAATTTAAAGTGTCTCTTGAGCCGCTCCTGCGTTGCAAAAATCCTTACGTAGCTAGTGCCTCCGCTAAAGCTTCTGCGACACGCGGGCGGCTATGTGCGTTTTTTGCGCCTTGGCCCAACTCAAGATCCATCATTCCTTACCCGTCATTTAAACGTTGACTTGACACTAGGATAGCGCAAAACCGAAATCTCAAAATTCAACGGCGAACCAAAAAAACTGCGCCCTTGTCTTACATTATTTAATCCTATAATGTTGCCAACTATTATGGCATATAAATTTTCAATGAAAAAAATATACTTAATACTCATAATTTCTACCCTTTATTCTTGTGCCGGTGCGAAATACAATTATTTCTTCGATACCGGAAAGCAATTGGACTTTAGCAATGGGAAATGGATTCTCAACAGAACACAATCAAACTCGAAAATATTCGATACTGAACTCTATCACCATTCACTTAAAGATTTCAAAAAAATTCTTGGGGACTCTTTGATTGAAATGAACGATTTGCGAAGTACCAAACTGGTGGCACCAAAAATTAAATTTGATTTATCGGACTCGGATTTGAAAGAATTAAAAAGAGACACTGGTTGTGATTACATTATCAATATTGGAGGAAATGTTATTAGTGACGGTGCTGGTTCTATATCTTTCCCGAATCAAATAGAAAATTCCAGTAATAGCGCTTCTGTTTCAATTTCAATATATGACTTAAATTCACAAATTTTAATCTCTTCTTCTCAGGTTTATGGAAAGACGGAACATCAAGACCCTATTTTTCCTGATGATAAAAATTTACCTACAATAAATCCGAGTTCACATATGATTATGCTAAAAGGGGCGGAAAAACTTATCCAAAAATACAAGAAGAATCAGCTGAAATAATGCAAACCGTACGATGGACTTTTTACTCGGATGCAACTGTTGCGTTGCCGGATTTTTTACTAGGGTGGAATTAAAAAACGAAATGGAAAAGACCAACTCGGAGCTGTCAAAGAAGGATTGTTGAGAAATTATAATGTTCAATCCTATGGAGAAAGTGCAGGAACTTATGTGTATAGTATCTTAAAACAGGAATGGAAATAAAACACCCAGTTAACTAAACCCATCCCCCAGTTTCCCCCATGGGCACTAGCGTTTTAACAATCGTCCTTACCGATCCTCTTTGCATGATTATAGGCTGCGCTTCCAAGTAGGCTTGGCGGCGGCTTTTTAGGCATGGAGTTCGATGTCATATTTAGGTGGGCACACATCACTTTCGGTTGCCCGCGGGGAAAGTGAAACACCCTTTATTGTTGATCTTTAGTAGGTATTCGGCAATCCGGTGGACCTCATCGGGCGCAAAAATGGGCTCATGATACCCAATATAGGCATTGAGTTCCTGGAGGGTTTTTACGGCGACATTGCTGAACTTTTCCCTGGGCCTGTGACGGATCATCGCCAAAATATTCCTAATGGGAACTTTTTTGGTTCCCCAATGGTGCTCCCTTAGAAGACGATCCGTGTTTGTACTATGACCATGGAGCATGGTTTAGAGCGCAAAATTTGCCCTTTGCACCTGTTGTAAAGGGGACCAAAGGTCCAAGCTTGCAATGGATGCCTTGCTCCAATTTTTGGTCTCGATGATAAAGATACCGGAAGTATTGATCAGTAAGTGGTCTATTTGGATACTACGAATGCGCGAATTAGTTTGTTTATGATAGCGGGGGTTTTCAAATACAATGGAAAAATCATTGATCAACACCTGGTTGCCGGATAATTTTTTCAGTTCCCCTACCACCATATCTTCCCCAACGGCCCCTGCAATCATGGGCAATAGATCGGTGGCCACCGAACGCATATGGAGAAGCTTCCTAAATTGATCATCGCAACGTGTGGAAATCAGGGCATGCCGATCGGCACTATACCCATTGATGGCCTTTAGGACCACTTCCAGCCGTTTTTTACTCCCACGTACCCGCAGACCTACAATGCGGTCAAAGTTTTTTTCTAGGATGTACTTTATAAGGAGGAGGAATTGTAACCCATACCAATATAGCAGTTCCATAACTGCATTCTTGGCAGGTTTTCTTAAGACGTCACATTTGGAATGCAGCCGTCTTATATAGTTTTTGAGATTAGCTTTGGCAGTGGTCTTTAAAAGATCAAAATCTTTTTCCAGGTGGTACCCCTGGGCCTGCATTTTGTCCAGTTCCAGATCAAAATCGCGCTCGATCTTAAAGAAGAGTTCCTCTCTTTCATTGTCGAAGTTTTTAAGGAACCTATTGATGTCGGCAGTAGAATTGAACCTACTGATCCCATGGACGTCCAATGTTTTCCTGATCTGTTTTAAAGTCCCTATTTGCCCGTGGATGACCGTCATGACAAGTAAATTACCGACAGTAGCGTGTGGATGGTTATGCAATGCTGCTTGCCGAATGGATCCCCACGCCCTTTTTTATACGTTATGGCAAACCATGTATAGAACGGTTGCTATACCCTAATTGTTGTGGGAACATGTAGCTTGTGATGAAAAAATGTAGCCGGTTTGCACAAGTGGGGACCAATCTTTAAAGCAACTGTTGCAAGCGATTTCTTTATATCCGTGACCAAGGTTTCGATGTTAGCCCAAGGAGGTTTACCTATCAGTAGCCATCAACTATATTTAAATGATTGTGGGTAACACCGCCAAATAACTTCATAAGATAACCCATTAACCATTCTCATAATAGTTGCGTATTTTATCGGATTATTATAGCACTTCGTAGAAATGATAAGGCTTGGGCCTAAATCTTATGGAAAAGCGTAGAAAATACGATAATTAACACCTATTTTAGGGACTTGATCTACAAGTACTTCCCCCCACTACTTGGTATATATTCATTTAAGGATAACCCTATATACTGTTAATAAACAATGAACTATTACTTCAGTTTTATTCCATTTTGGAGGTATAAAGATGTATCATACAGTTATATAAACAAGTTGTACCCAATTTGAGAAAAACCGTAATCTGAATGAAAAACCCGAAAAAACTTATACTTCGGATTTTAATTGCTTCAAGTATAATTCTGATTTTACTCATCGGACTTTTCATTTTTGTGGTTAAAAAAACCGGAATTACGGAATTTTACCAAAAGACAATTGATTATGAGCCAACAGTAGTCCAAGCCGAAAAGACAACGCCTGAATTTGAACTCGGAAAAAAAATTTTTATGGAAGATTGTCGAAAATGTCACGTGTCAAAAGAAATGAGACATAACTATCTAGCTGGAGTTGTGGAAAAAGTCGGAACCACTTACTTAAAAACTTATTTGACCAAACAAGATTCTTTACTCAAAGCAAAAGATGAATACGCATTAAAACTTAAAGGTTTTTGGGGCAATAACGGAACAATGCATAAATTTAATTACACAGAAAAAGAACTGAATTTATTAATAGAATATTTAAAATAAAAACTGGGTACAATAACTAAGCGTTCGTGTGGCCGGTACGGCCAAACATGAACGCAGTGTTGACTGAACCGGGTCCGTTTGTCCCTTACTATGGGGATTGCTATGGTTTGATGGAGTTTTTCAGATGGATCTTGAGGCCGGAGCGGTTCCCATAATTTGGTGGTCGCCCCTTTTCCTGGTCTGTCCTGGTGCCTTTTTTAATTTCCTTGGCCCATTTTACTCTCCGGAGCGGCCTTTCCCTCCTGTTATTTTAATTTTGGCCATGGGCCTCCCCTTACGCTTCTTGTAGCGTTGTCCTTGGGGCACTTTTTTTCAAACGGTCCGACCATGCTTTGGGCGGGCCACGGCTGTCGAAGACCGCTACGGTCGCCATAATCCCGATCTGGCAGTAAGGACATCGGCGATGTTTCAAGGGAGGCCGTCCATTGGGCACCTGACCGCCCAGGACCTTTTGCAGTATTGGGAGCAACTCTTTTTTCTTGGAACTGCTCAGGATCCCATAATGCCGTATCCGCACGAACCCTTTCGGGAGCACATGCATTGCAAACCGCCTGATGAACTCTTTGTCGGATAACAGCATTAGGGACTTCTTTCCTGCATGGCGGTAATCCTTTACGGAAAAAGTAATGCCCTGACCGTCCAAATTCTTTATCCGATGGTTACCGATGGCAATCTTGTGGGTATATCGGCCAAGATATTCTACCACTTGTGCCGGCCCTAAAAATGGACGCTTGCAATAGACTACCCATTCATTTCTAAAAAGGCTTTCACAAAATCCGCAGGGCAGTTCTTTTTTCAGACTTTTTCGCAGCCCTGCCACGAACCGGGCTCTAAATACATTGCTCATTGCCTTTACAGGGAACAGATATTTCCCTTTGTTCCTAGCGGGTTTCCATTTGCCCGATCTTGAGATCCCACCTCCCGGTACAATGCAGTGCAGGTGCGGGTGAAGGGACAGATTTTGGCCCCAGGTATGCAGGATGGCGACCATTCCCGGGTCGGCCCCCAGAAAATTGGGGTTGGACGAAAACCCCTTGATCACCTGCCAGGCCGTCGCGAACAAAAGGTTATAGATCGTTTTGGGGTCATAAAGGCATATCCTGTTAAGTTCCGATGGAAGGGTAAAGACCACATGGAAGTAAGGGACGTTCAGCAGTTCGGCCTCCCTTGCCCTGATCCATTGTTCCCGTTTGTGTCCCTGGCACTTGGGACAGTGGCGGTTCCGGCAACTGTTGTAGCTAAGGTGCAGCCTATGGCAGTCCGGGTTGTCGCAACGGTCGATATGCCCGCCCAATGCTGCGGTACGGCATTTGCGCAGGGCGTGCAGGGTCCTTAGCGGCCAGCTATTGGCACAAAGGCCGGCCAGGTGTTCCCTGTTGCGTTCCAATACCTGGGCCACTTCGTAAGCGGCGCGTTCCATGCCTATTTATCGTAAAGCCGCTCCAACGGACTGAACGGCCTTTGCCTGCCCAATTGTGCCACGTGCAGGTAGGTAAGCGTGGTCTGTATATCCGCATGTCCCAACAGGTCCTTTACGCTCATGATGTCCAGCCCCATTTCCAACAGATGGGTGGCATAACTGTGGCGCAGGCTATGGGTGGTGACCTCTTTTTGGATACCGCTGTGTTTCCGTGCTTCCTTAACGATCCATTGCACTCCCCTGGCGGAGAGCGCGACAGGACCGCCCTTGCTGTCATTGCCGTTAAAGCACCAGGTAACGGGCCTTTCCGCCGAGATGTATTTCCTTAGGCCCCGGACCTGCATCGCGCACAATGGGACATAGCGGTCCTTCCTCCCCTTCCCCTGGCGGATGTGCAGCATCATCCTCTCAAGATCCAGATCCTTCAGCTGTAGGTTGCAGAGTTCAAAGTTGCGAAGGCCGCAGCCATAGAGCATGGCCAGGACCAAACGGTGCTTCAGCAGTTTCGGGGCCCTGAGAAGCCGCCTTACCTCGTTGCGGCCCAATACAACCGGTAGTTTCTTGGGCCGTTCGATCGAAGGCAGCACCACGCGCATCTCCTTCATTCCCGAGATACGGTAGGCATATCTCAGACCATAGACGGTATGCTTGAAGAAACTGTCCGATGGGGTCCTGTGCTGCGATTTTAAGATATGAAGGTAATCAAGGATCTGTTCCTCGTAAAGGTCCAAAGGACTGCATTTGAAGTGGATCGCAATGTGCGCCAGACATCTGGCGTAGTTGGTAAGGGTACTTTGGCTTTTGCCGGCCAGTTCTACCGACCGTTTTAATTTATGGTAGAGTTCGTTGAACCCGGATACAGAATTACAGGCCCTCTCAATGAGGGTACTACTTTTTTTTCATAACTTTAAATTTTATGATTAAACCTATCCTAAAGGTAGTGAACGGTAAGGTAACTCTTGCTTGAAGCTACCTTTAGGTTTAGTTCAACACCGGCTATTATTTATTGCGTGGTAGTTTACCTTTTGGAATAACTACTAATAACTTGTTGTGCTAATTAATAATTTATTTTCTTTAGTTCTTGGCTAGCAACAAACAATAGCCAAGAAACGTTGTGCAACATATGAAAAAACTCATACTGACAATATTATTTCTTTATTCTATAATCGGATTTTCTCAAGAAAAAAAGGAAGTTTTGATTAAAGGAATTGTAATGTCTGAAGTCAACGGAAAACCTCTTGAGAATGCTTATGTAAGTTATAAATCGAGATATAGGTATTCAATGACAAACGAAAAAGGAGAATTTGAATATCGATACAAAATTCGAGAAAGAGACAGTTTGGAAACGATTGAATTAACAGCTTTAGGATATGAAAACCTTGATACAATAATCCGAGTTGACAAGCCAAAAGAATATGTGTTTGAATTTGTTATGAAACCAAGATTTGGACTTAACCAAGAAAAAGCACTTGCCGACATCAAAAATGGAGAAATAAATATATTGGAATCAAGTGGAATCGCACCTATATTTTATAAATCAGACTCAAAATTTGCGGAAAAATATAACGTCAATTTTGTTGAATATGGTTGTGAAGCAATTGCAGAGGAAAGTCTCTATGAATATAACAGAACAGTTTTTGAGTATTTGGATAAAAAATACGGAAAGAAATGGAGGAAAAAAATTCGAAAAGACATTGTTGGACTTAATGAGAAGAATGAATAAAATACGTTGCACAACAATGGTAACCGCTGCACAACCTTATAAATTAAAAATTATCTATGATAAAAGCGGCCTTTTAGAACCGTTTGGATATTCTGGTGCATGCTGACCCCTCAAAAGCTCTTTCGGTGGTCATTGCCACCCATTCCCCTTTAATCTATATATTAAACAAAAACAACTATATTGGTAAGAAGTAATCCTTGTTATAATTGTTCCCGTTGGCATAATTTTTTATGATTTTCTGCGGGAAAAAGATCGGGAAATATTAAAAATTGAAGACCACAAAAGAAAGAATATGATAAATCAGATTTTTTATAGCATTTAAGGAAGATTATAATGAGACTTACAATAAACAAAAAAGATAAATTAGACAAGATTAACAAGTGTTTTCTAAATATGGCCGAGGGTATAATAAAGGCAGGAGACTCTAAAGTCTATGAATTAGATTTTTACATTTTATCAATACTTAACAGGGCTATTTCCTTAAATAAGGCGTTTACCCATTTATTAAGGGATAGAAATTCACTAACTGCAATTTCTTTAGTAAGGATGCAGCTTGATAACGCTTTAAGGTTAAATGCAATTAAAATTGTTCAAAATAGGGATGATTTCTTGAGTCATTTTTTTCAGGGAAAAGGAATAAACAGTTACAAGGAAGGAAAAGAAAAGTTTAGTGATAAATTCTTAGCAAGTAAGTTAAACAAAGATGTACCCGGTACTCTAGATTTATATGAATATTTGTGCAAATTTGTTCATTTTAGCGAAAATCATTTTGAAGCAACAAAATCAGCTCCTCTTAATCAAAAGGCAAATTTTCGAATTGTTGTAGGAGATTCTGATATTTTAAATAAAGATGAAAAAAATGCATTTTATGAACGAATGACAGGCATTTCTAATACGATTATTAGAATCAGTAAGGAGTGGATAAATACAAAAAGCTCAATGGTATAAACTCGTAAATGATATAGTAAGGAGGTGTAGTTGAAATTTTTCCTTTTATTGGGAAAGCTACATAGTCATAACACCAAACCTTTACTATAACGTACTCATGTGGTACTTTCAAGTAAGCTTGCTGTAAGTTATCATCGCCAATTTAAAATTTAAACTATATTAGTAGTTAACGGTTGACAATCAATGTAATGAATAATATGTGGACTAAGGTTTCGAAAATATACCCTGGCTCTGAGCAAACTAAAAATGAATCATGAAGAAATATTATTTAATTCTTTTCATTTGTCTACTAACAATTAGGGTCTCATTTGGGCAGGAATTTAAGGTTGACCATCGTACCCAATTGGAGAAGGAAAACCCAATGAATAGATTTCATCCAGAAAAAACCTCTATGTTAGACCTGCTTGAGGTTATTGAAATTCAGGGCATAACTATAAATAAATTTGAATTTGGGAAATTCAACAAGCAATATAATATAATACTACTTTCGGATCAATATGAAAACGGAGATTTTATAAAAACAGATACATTAAGCCAATTTGAGAGTACCTATCACTACTACAAGAAGGGTAAGCCTTACTTTGACTTTATCGACAAAATAAAGATTATCACTAAAGATAACGATACTGAAAGCAAGTTGTTTATCAAATCATATTCCTTTAGCAGCGAGGCAAAAGTTGAATTGAAACGGACAAGCATAAATTCCTTTTTCAATTGGAGACGATACAAGAAGACGGAATGGGAATTGGATAAAAAAATTCCATTAATGGTATTTGCGTCCTCTTGGAAAGATGAAGAATATGGTTTTGATCGATTTTGTGGAGTTTTGTATCTAACGGACAATGGAAAGGATACCAATGAACTTTTGGCATTATCCCCTTCGTATGTGGTAATTTATTATCGAGTTGAAGAGAAATAGATTCTGTGATTTCATAAAAAAAATCTTGAAGAAAGGTATTGGATGGAATTCCCCTTGACTACTCGAAGCCGAAACCCCTAGTTGTAATTTAAAAATATCATTATAACAATGATTAGAATATACTTGGATTGGAATGTAATAAGTAGTCTTAAAAGATCTGATTTTCAAGAGATTAATGAGTTTATTGATATGTAGCCTTACCCTTTTTAGGACATCTCTAAATTCAACAATTTTTCTTTAATATTGGTCGTTTCGGGGAAGAATTCTTCCCCGAAACGGTCTTT
>NZ_JALKBB010000019.1:0-116525 GCF_023016025.1 Arenibacter sp. S6351L
CAAGAAGTTGGACCAAAGTTATTTCTATTCTGGCCTTGACCTATCCAGAAAGACTGGGTCTGGAATAACAATGACACACTTAAATGAACATAACCTATGGAGGCCAAAAACTAAATATTGAGTTAACCCAAATAACAGAAAACTAGCATTTAACAGCGTGCCCTATTCATTGCTCGTTCTCCCCTATTCAAAAGTCAACACTGAATAAATTCACTCATACTATGATCTACATAACACAACTTATTTACGTTATATCCGGACAGGAAGAAATATTTCATCAGTTTGAGGATATTGCTATTCCCACCATTTTAAAATATAATGGTAGACTTACACTAAGAATAAGACCCACAGAGGAATCCATAATTGAAAATAATATGGAGAAACCTTATGAAATTCATTTGGTGGAATTTAATTCCCAAGAAGATTTTGATAATTTTAAACAAGACGAGGAGCGAAGAAAGTTCCTGCACTTAAAGGAGAAGTCGATCAAATCCTCCATAATAATCCAGGGAACAAAATTATAGTAGCTGTTTAATTCCCCCTTTTAACTTACAAAGGGGGCACATCATAAAAACAGGGCCTTTTTAAAAGGTTTCGGTGGTATCTATTTCTTTCACCACTTTTTGCTGTGTCTCCTTTGCCCAGTCGGCTATACGCTGGTATTGTTCGTTGGTCAGTTTGGCTTCCTCATGCAACAAAAGGTAAGATTTAAGCGGCATACTCTGCTCTTTCATGACCGTATGAAGTGATTCAAATTTCTTGACCGCAATATCAGGTGGATTAGTGGCGAATTCGGAAAAATTCAAAGCCTGTTTGGCATTCCTAATATGGCTGTTCATCCACCAACTTATGGGTTGTATATTATAATACCACGGATAATCTTCAGTATAATTGGAATGGCAATTATAACAAGCCACATACAGATCCATTTGGATATCCATAGGCACTTCATACTTATCCGTTATGTCCACATGGGTATCGGCATCGACATAATTTTTTTCAGGATTAAACACAGGAAGTTGGAGAATCAGGAAGACTATAAATAACGCAAGGACAATCTTTAACCAAGTATTCATAATATCATGTTCAAAAAAGATGCGGTTTTTAAGAAAAATAGTCACAAGTGCCTTTACCGTTGAACTAAGCTAATAATTTTTTTTAAACTTTCTGGGAAACATTTCCGGCCATAGCCCCATAATTTCTGTACAATTATTCCAATTTCTGCCATTTTAATCGTACTTTTAGAGGTAGACCGTTTAACAAAATCATATACTATGAAACATACAAAAACTCCTTATTTCGGATTATTATTGACGGCTTTCCTTTTTATTTTTTCAACCAATGCTTTTGCTCAAAGCAGTAAAACTATAAAAGGAGAAGTTTTGGACATGTCTTGTTATGTTACGCAAGATGCTATTGGACAGGGCCACAAAAAATGTGCCCAAGCCTGTTTGGATAAAGGATTACCTGCCGGAATTCTCGGTGAAGACGGAAATGTTTATCTTTTGGTAGAAGACCACAGTGCAGCTGATGCCTATAAAGAAGTAATTGCACACGCTGCTGAAAAGGTTGAAGTAACCGGAAAAGTGATCGATAAAAATGGCGTAAAATCTTTGGTCGTAGAAAAAGTTACGGTAAAAGGATAGACCGCAAATGTTTTTAAACTTATTCAAAAGCAGTTCTTTCTCAGAACTGCTTTTTTTATAGTCATATTTTTCCATTGTTTAATTTGAGGCATGTTATTTTTAATAAACCCCTTATTTCCCCAACCAGGCATCGAACCAATTAAACGCCTCGGTCTGCATCTGTATATCAAACTTATGTCCGCCATCATAGAATTTACCGCTATACCTCTCCGGATGGCCCGCTTTTGAAAATACAGTAGCGAGAATGTCATCGGCTTTCTTCATTTCGGGCAGGGTATACAATTGGTCATGGTTATTGCTCTGCACCATGGTAGGCAGTGGTACACGAAGCCCTAAAATCTCAGGGAAATCCAAATAATTCGCCAGGCCCGGCGCGTATGTCATCCAGGTGTGGGTGTAGGCCTTGTTCAGTAAAAAATCTTTCCAAGTGGTCATAAACCCTACGCAAACGGCACATTTTATCCGAGCATCCATGCCCCCCAAAAAAACAGTCCGGAGTCCACCACCCGAGAGTCCCCCGCAACCAATACGCTCTGGATCCACGTCCTTTCTGGCGCTTAGAATATCCAAGGCGATACGGTCTTCGGCCAACACCATACCGGTGTAGGAGGTGCCGGCGGACAAAAGGGATTTAGCCATAAGGTGTTCATGGTGGCCGGCCCATTCGTTATAGGCTTCTATGTTTCTGACATCCTCGGCATTTTCATCCGTGCGGCCTTCCGCTTTCAACGGTCCCCATTCTATACCGGCCATATCTTCATAGAAAACCCGCCGGCTAGCAAAGGAAAAGGCGTCATGTACCAAAACGGCATAGCCCCTTTTGGCAATCTCATTGGCCCATGCCCTACCCTCATAATAACTGTTTTGGTGCGGTTCCATAAGCAGATGCTGAGTATCCGAGGTCTTGCTGATCTTTCTCTTGCCAAAGTATTTATTACCGCCATGGTCGTGCAGGGCCAAAATGGCGGGCAACTTTTCGGTACTGTTCTCGGGCTTTAAAAAAATGGCCTCTACAGGTCTTCCGTAGGGCAATTTCCATGTTAGTTCCTCTATGTGAAGTCCGTCGAAACTGTATTTCCTTTTTAGGGTAACTGTAATAGTCTCTTTTATCAAAGGCTCTGCTATCTGTTCCTGGGCCTTGGCATGGGCACTTGGTTTCCAATCTTCAATTTTGGACCAGAGGTCGTTCCGGAAGGACAACTTGGGCGGATCTTGCATTTGCGAAGCCAACCAGGGGCCGTATTGGCCTATCTGGCTTTTCGGGAGTTCTTGATTCATAGGGATAGGTTTTGAGGTTGGAACCATATTTTCAAAAGCGGCGGTCATGGTACTGGGCAAGAGTGGCAAGCCCACGGCTGCCAGCGCGGTCTTGGATATAAAGGTTCTTCTGGAACCCCGGATTTCGGCATCCGTATTTTTAGATTTTTTCATGTTATTAGGATAATTAGCAGGACATTTAAAGTTAGTACTTATTTTTAATTATTCGCTACTGTTGGTTTAGGGATGTTGGAGGGGTGGCAAGCTTCAATCAATTCTAAACATTTTGCTGGGTAAGACTGCCCCTAGTACTGGGCAAAACTCAAATAACAGATTATTAGGCTTTTTACTCGTATGTGCGCCTTCTCAATCGCCCGAAAAAAAGGCTTATATCGAAGTGACTGTTTTGTCGGTTCGCGCAGTCGAGAGGTATTGGACGCTAATAACACTAAAATGAGGTCTCGACTGCACCCGCCTGAACGGAACGGGCAGGCTCGACCGGACAACATTACCCTAAACAATTCATTAACAATTAAAAATCGCTCCAACCCACCTTATTTTGGAAAAAGGTATTCATGAACCTTCTTTGTTGGTTTATTATTAATTAACTCCTTACTCTCCCCTATTGGGGTAACCATAAGTCAGGTTTCGGCAATATTTACCAATTATAGCAGCCATTTATTACATAAATTGAATTTTTTAATTCAGACCTAATTTTACCCATGACCACAACCAAGCACTTTTTAAAAAATCTACTTATTTCCGGATTAATGCTAGCCCTATCCGTTTCCGGATTTTCCCAATCGAGCGGAATGGATGACAATTTCCAATTTGCCAAACAACATCAGGACGATCTAACACTAAGCGTATACATCACCGCGCATTCTGTGGAACGTTTGCTTTCTACCCCTGAAGGAAGAAGGGAAGCCACTTCGCTCATGATGGCCAACGGAATCACCAAAGTGTATTTGGAGGTGTACCGTGGCGGTTTGGTTGTCGCGCCAAGCCTGTTGACCGAGACCACAACATATTTTACCCAAAACGGATTTGAAGTGGTTGGCGGAATTGCCACTGTCCCGGGAGGTGATATTGGGGTAAAGCAAGAGAGCGAACTAGGTTGGTTCAATTGGCAGAATCCAAAGACCCAACAGGATATGAAGAAAGTGATATTGGACGCGGCCCCTATTTTTGACACCTTTATTGTGGATGATTTTTTATGTACGGGAGATATCAGCTTGGAATCCAAGGCCGCCAAAGGAGACCGTAGTTGGTCCGAATACCGCAGACAATTGATGACGGAATTGGCAAGTGCTCTCTTCATTGATCCGGCCAAGTCCGTTAATCCAGATATCCATATGATTATTAAATATCCACAGTGGTACGATCGTTTTCATATGTTCGGTTATGATGTGGAAACCGGTCCAAAACTATTCGACGAAGTTTGGGTAGGAACGGAAACACGGGGACAATACACCCAGCGGTTTGGATTTGTACAGCCTTATGAAGGCTTTGTGAACTATAGTTGGATAAAGTCTATGGCCGGCAATAAAATCGGGGGAGCTTGGTTTGATCATGGCGATTGCGATGCTTTGGATTTTGTAGAGCAGGCGTATCAGTCCGTCCTTGCCGGGGCCAACGAATTGGTTATGTTTAACTATGGGAGTTTTGTAAACGGCCATGCGGGACACCATCTGTTGCGAATGGATTTTGAAAAATTGGCAAGGCTAGCAAAAGCCTTAAAGACCTCTCCAATTCATGGAGTAGCCGGATATAAACCACCACATAGTGACGCAGGTGGCGATCTTTACATTATGGACTTTATAGGCATGTTTGGGATTCCCTTGATGCCAACGGCATACTATCCCGAAAATGCAACAACCATTTTTTTGCCCACACAAGCTGCCGCCGATCCCAATATTGTGGGCAAGGTAATGGCATCGCAGAAGCAGGGAAAAAGAATTATTATGACGGCCGGATTTTTGGCAAACGTAGAGGACAAGGGGAAACTGTCCAAATTGGCCGGTATCCTAAAGCCGGAGGTTGGGGTAATAAGTGCGGAGAAAATAATCCTGGATGGCAGTGAAACTACTTTGGAAATGCCGTTGGATTTGGAGGCCACATTGGAGGTCAAAAAAGCCATTGCGTTGCTGGAAGTCAAATCGGGCAACGGCAGTATTCCATTCCTGACCAAAAGCAAAGATGGACAGGTATATGTTTTAAATTCCCATACCTTTTCCGAGGCTGATTTTAAAGCTGTTGGGGAGGTGTTGCTCTGCCCTCGCCCACTGGGTCTGCTGGATCTGCCAACTTCCTGGGCCAATGAAATTCGCGCTGTTTTTAACGAACAATTACAGATAGAACTCAATGCACCCACCAGAATCACTATGCAACCCTTGGAAAATGGAGACCTCATATTGCACAATTACAACAAGGAGGAAGTAGAACTTCAATTAAACGGATTGGAAGGTGATGGACTTTTGGATGCTTTTACGGGTCAAAAATTGGATTCGGCATCAGGAACATTGAAAATGAAACCAAGGTCGCGGCTTTGGCTTAGCAAAACCCATTAGCCATGAGAATTTATCCCTTTCTTCTCCTCCTTATTTTTATTGGATCTAATGCCCAACAACCCACGCTTAAGAAGGTTGCAGGAGCTAAGCAAGCTGTATTTAGCTTCATTTTTGATGATCTAAATACGACCGACTCGCTTGTTAAATCCGTTTTTGATGAATTTGGTTTTCAGCCTTCATTTGCCATCACCACAAAGAAACTCAACCCTAAAACAGCTCCTCTGTACAAGTCTTATGCTGAGGAGGGAATAAGTATTTTATCGCATTCACACACACATCCCAAGATGAACAATTCATCGGATATTGATAGGGAAACCGTATTAATGGAATTAAAGGATTCCAAGGAAAGGATTGAAAACTATGGAATTCCCGTTCGTGGATTTGTTACTCCCAATTCATATATGCGCCCAGAATTTTTGTCCCTATTGGATACGGAGTATGATTATGCCTTTACCAATAATCACAATGATTTGTATGATATATCGGTAGACAAAAAACAGCTTGCACGCTATGGAATAGAAAGCAATATATCCACCTCCGACCACAGTATTGAAAAAATAGTATCGCGCATAGACCAAGCCATAACGAATAAGGAACTTTTGGTGTTATATGGGCATGCCTTGCCTTCTACTTACTTGGACGATTTGGGTAAACCAAGGGTTACTGCCAATGATCTAAGGGCCATCCTAAAATATTTGAAATCCAAAGTGATTAATGGCGAATGCATAGTACTTACTTCAGACTTAGCGATACAGGAATATTACCGATAATAATTGTCCGTAACAAGTATATATTCCGTGATTCTAAACTAGTCTTACTTGTATCCATTTAACATCTCAATAACCCTTAGCCTACTCAAAGCTTACTGTACTTAGGAACAAAGTATTATTATATCCTAGCTTTTTCACTTTAGGGAATTCGGTACTATCTTTTGTTACGTTGGTTTCTATGCGTTCCGCTGTGGCAATAATAGCTTTTGAACCATCTATGCCATAGGTGCTAAAATTTCCCAATCTAGCACCTCTTTCGGGAATAATTATAGTTTCGGTTTCCGGCATCACCCTGAGTAATTCAGGATCTACTTGTGCCATGAACAAGGGTGCCCTATGTCTAAAGACATGATCGTTGCCCGCTCCCCTTCTGGTATATACCAAAAATAGACCATGTGAATTGGAAACCCAATGTTGTTGCGTATTGTAACTTCCTAAAACCCTACCGTCCGTAAATTTCCATTCAACCGGGTCGTCATAATTTATCCCATCTTTGCTAACGGCTACATAGGCCGAATGATCGGTTCTCAGAGTTAGGTAATAAGTGTCTTTATATTTTGTAATGGATGGTTCATATATTCCTCGACCGGAATTCATGACAATCGAATTCCCTACCTCAATAACCGATATTTTCTGTCCATCAAAATTGCACCTTGCCACAAATGAAGCGTTGCGTTCATTACCATCATCCCAGCCCTTTTCGAACATTATTGGCAGCAGTATCTCCCCATTTTCCAGATCAAACCTTTGGGAGCATCCGGCTGATGGCCGATAAATGGTATCCCCATTGGAAGTGTTCATTGGAAACTCCAATGTTTCCAATTTGGACCATTTAAGACTATTTGGGTCATAGGTTACGTAACCAGCACCCCTTCCTACTTCCGGATCCGGCATTTGTTCCCTATTATAATAGAAAATCTTACCTGTACAAAGCACTTTTTTACTTCTACCATGCCACATGGGATAAACATCGCTGAAAATAGAATCGAACCGTTTAGATTTATGATGATTGGCCAAGGTTTGCACAGCCGTAGGCATAGACCAGGATTCACCATCTAAAGTTGAACTAAAGAACAGGTTGCCATAGTTGTCAGAGCCTTCGGTATATTGCTTACTCATCGTTACCAAATACTGGTTTTGATTTTTTCCGAAGGCCGTTGCAAAAGCTTGACTCCAAACAAAATCCGAGTTTAGACCTGTAATGATAGTATCAAGCTTCACTTGCAATGTTGTTCCCCTCTTATTGTGTTGTTCACTTTTACAGGCTCCAAGAACCCCCCAAGCAAACAACATCACTAATAATTTTTTGTAAATCAAATTAGATTTTAATACCATGACTTATGATAATATATATTCAAATTCAAATGTAACTAACCCTTAGGGACAACCTCCGCCCTTCCTACAGCCAATCTGCTATATGTTTATATTTTCAGAAGTATTGTCCATTACTTGGTCACCTGCGGCTTTTTTTAATTTATCTATGGCGTCGGACATATGAACCTTAAATGAAATCAAATCTGCCCCATGTAACAATATGTTAGCGCCTTTTTTCAACCAATTGATTTCACTTTCGATATCCTCGTATATCATATGAATTCCAGCTCCCTTACCGGAATCCCTCACTTTCGTAATTATAGTGTCCACTGCCTGAATGAATTCTTGTGATTGATAATTCTCAGGTATTCCCAAACTACAGGATAAATCATGTGGCCCTATCAGCACCCCATCAAGCTCTTTCACCTTCAAAATTTCAGGTAATGACCTAATTCCTTCTCGACTTTCTATGTTTATAATCAAAACATTTTCTTTATTGATGTCATCTACATAATTGGATAAAGTGTTCCCGAAAGAATTGGATGACACCAAATGCTCCTTTAAATATTTTCCTTTGACAGGCTTGTGCTTCACCGCTCCAACCAATTCTTTTACCTGGTCTACAGACTCAACATACGGAGCAATTAGGCCGCAGGCG
The DNA here is from genome assembly GCF_023016025.1 of Arenibacter sp. S6351L. Taxonomy (NCBI): domain Bacteria; kingdom Pseudomonadati; phylum Bacteroidota; class Flavobacteriia; order Flavobacteriales; family Flavobacteriaceae; genus Arenibacter; species Arenibacter sp. S6351L. The sequence goes on from NZ_JALKBB010000019.1 coordinate 8,216, forward strand.
CCACCGTCCAAAGCCATTGTTGCCCAATATGGATCCGGACTTGGAATGCGTACTATAGGGGCTATATTCATATTACGATAAGCCTTACACATCCAACTTAGCTTATCCCTGTCGATAGGTGTATGTTCCGTATCAATGAATACAAAATCCACCCCTAATGATTTTACTACATCCGGCCACATTGGCGAGGTGGACACTGTTAGGGTCCCATATACCCTTTTCCCAGATCTTAATCTTGATATAATTTCACTTCCTTTCATAGTTTTATAGATTTATTATTTGGGGAACCATTTTAAAAAAGCAGATACATTAATCTTTGGCAAAAAATAAACTAGCCAGGTATCCTACCAAAAAACAAGAAACAACACCTGTGGCAGAATACACCAATATATGAACCGGTTCAGTAATCCCAACATAAACCTGAACCATGATACTGACAACTATACCGATCAAAACACCCATCGAATTTGCTGTTTTTGTAAAAATTCCAAGTAGAAAAACACCACCCAAACTCCCTATTACCAGGCCTAAGACCTTTTGAAATTCATCCCAAAGTGATTTTACGTCCATGGTGGCCATCATGATTGCGAAAAGGGTCCCAATTATTCCGATAATCAAAGTTGCTTTTCTAGCCAGTTTCAATTCATTAGTCTTTTTGTTCCATCCAAACCGAAAATGAATATCCGTAGCATAAGACGTTGCAGCTGAATTCATACTACTGCTCAAACTACTCATGGCCGCTGCAAATATTGCCGCAATCAATAATCCGGAAACGCCAGTAGGCAACTCTGAAACAATATACCAAGGAAATATGGCATCATTATTTTCAAAAGTTGGATTGAGTTCTGTTGGATAATTTTTAAAGAATGCGAATAAAGTGGTGCCCACAAAAAAGAATATCAGGGTGGCCGGTATGGTCAATATGGCATTGGTCCAAACACTTTTTTGGGCTTCTTTTTGGGTCTTGGTGGTCAAATAACGCTGTACCATGGTCTGATCTGAGCCATAAGTGGTGATATTTGCAAATATCCCGCCTAATAACATAACCCAAACTGTTGGCCGTTTTAAAGACAAATCCAGATCTATTATATTGAATTTATCATTTGCCCTTGCCATTTCAAGTATGCCGGTAACCCCTCCTTCAATGGAAGAAGTCATTAAAACCAAAGACAATATAGCTCCTCCAAGCAACACGATAACCTGAACAACATCTGTCCAAATTACGGCTTCTATTCCACCGTAAATAGTGTAGATCATACTCACTACTCCCATCAATGCAATACAGACAAAAATATCTATACCAGTCACTACATTCAATGCAATGGAAGGCAGGAACATTACTACTCCCATACGTCCAATTTGAAACAATATAAATGACAGACTGCCTAGAAGCCTTATAGTTAGATTAAATCTAGATTCCAGAAATTCATATGCTGTTGTAACATTAAGCTTTCTAAAAAATGGTATAAACCAGAACACAATGACAGGTGCCACTAAAAAAATGGTCATATTGAGCATAAAATAAGACCAATCTGTAGCAAAGGTCTTTGCCGGTACGGCCATAAACGTTATCGCACTTAAGGCGGTCCCAAAAATACTTAGTCCCGCTGCCCACCAAGGAATACGACCTCCGCCTTTAAAATAATCCTCAGTACTTTTCTGGCGTTTAGAAAAGAAATAGCCCATCCAGGCTAGAATAAAAAAATAAAGGCCAATGACCAACATATCTATTATTCCAAGATGCTTTGCATCCTTGTTAATAATAATTTTCAGTACTCTTGGAGTTCTTACACCAGGCCTAACCTCACCTGTGGGGACAACAATATCGCCGTTCCAGGTAACCGCAGTAGTAGTTACCTGCCCAGTTTGCGGTATCTCACCTATTTCATAAAACTCTTTAGAAATTGTATTAAAACTGTATATTTTATTTCCGAATCCAGGGTGCTCGTTAAGATGAGCGGTCAGTTCCATTTTGGCTAATTCCAACATTCTACCCGCATCCTTGCCATTTACCAATTGACTTTCCAATTGTTCTATTCTTTTCTTGATGTCGATCTCTTGCATGGCCAGATTACCATTAGATCCAGAAGTAAAAATTATCGAACTTGCACCAAGTGGAAAAGCAGTGCCTGCCATAACCTTAAATTCTTGAATTCTATCATTTGAAATGACCTGCCATTTATTGGTCGTAGGATTGAACACATGTGCATCAGAAAGTACCTTCCAATCTCCTTGAGGAGTAATATTCCTACCGGAAAAAAGGTAAAAACAGTTCTCCAAACCGTTACTTTGACTAACACTGACCGAGAAGGCTCTTGGGTCGCCATCCCATGATGGCAGTAACTCCCATTCCCAATTCTTTGGATTATCACCAACCAAGGACAACTTATAAAAACTATTGGTAGATGCACCACCAAAATCCGAAATACCACCAGCCACATAAATCGCATTATCGACTTTGGAAAAGGCAAAATTGGTAAGTGGCTGTGGTAGATCAGGACCTTGATTTATTTCTATTTCCCCCGTTTCTGGGATATAGTCAATAAACCAAGTATTAGATATATTGGTGTCTGAGGTGTTCCCGCCAAAACAAAGCAACCCTTTATTAGTGGATATAGCCCCTCCATACCCAGCAGCAAAAGGTATCTTTGTTGAGGCTACTTCCCACTGAACTGTACCATTCGCATTTTTCTTGAGTATAAAAATCCCGTCATAATAGGTTTTTATTCCACCTTCCCAAGGTAGTTTATCCGGAAAATTGGCCCCACCTGCCACAATCAATACATCATCGTCTATGCCCGTATATGGCCCTGCAAGACCCGGTTGAACATTTTGCCGAACGTTCGGCGGAAGATCTGGAAGATTGGTATACTCAAAATATTTATCCTGTGCATTGGCTTTCGAATAAATGAAACAGAATGTAATAGACAATATTAAGCCCCAAAACTTGAAATCTTTAATGTTTTTCAAAACGACTGCTCTAGTCATGTTTTTTGATTAGCTCATTAATATTGATCTTTTGGAAGGTCATATGGGCTTGACTACCTTCATAAAGTATTCCAATATGGTCATTATCTACGGAAGTAATACAGGAATATCCTGCACCACGACCTTCATCCAGTTCCATCCAGTACTCCCTAGGCCAAGTATTTCCATCATCTAAACTGACCTTTATGGTCTGTTTTATTCTTTTGTACTTGGAATTAGGATTTGAAAACACCATAATACTCTTAGAAGCCCCTTCATTATCCGTATAATCATGGCGATGGATACTGGCCATACAGGTAGGTTCTATAAGCGCACCGTTAGAGGTAGGGTGTTCTGTCCACGTTTCTCCCAAATCTTCTGTAATCATTATTTTTCTACCGTTAGTTTCTGATTTGTCCTCCCTATTCTTGTTGTCACGTATGTTTAGCATGATGTGCCCATTGCTTAATTCGACCGCCATGCATTCTGTGGTATTTTGTGATGCCGGATTACTGGTTGTCCACGTATTGCCCCCATCCTTACTATATGTTATGTTGGAAAATGGTATTCCGTTCTCATCCCTTCCTTGGGTTGGAATAACCAAGGTTCCATCTTTTAGGGTTATTCCATGACCGGGTGCTGGTGCCCAAAGCCACCATTTGGGGTCTTTACACATCTCCGTTAGATTAATGGGATCACTCCATGTCCTTCCATCATCAGAACTTTTAGTGATAAGAAATTGACTTGTCTGTTTAACACCAAAACCTGATTGGGAACCCTTGGTTCTCCACTGATGGTTCCATGCATCACTTTCTTCAGTCAAGTTTTCTTGCCAAATGCCTTCAGCGTTGATAACGCCATGCATCCATAGTCCGGCCAAATAAATGGTTCCTGTATTCTTGTCCACCAAAATATTGGCATCACTTACGCCATTAAATTTTTGAGGCAGTCCACCCCATTCCCCCATATCCAAGGCTATGCGCATTGGCTCCCAGGTATTTCCGTTATCTATGGATCTACTAACTCCAATATCCATGTGCCCTTGTAAATCCCTCCCTGACTCCCTGCGTACATCATAAACAGCTAACAAAGAACCATCTTTGGTTGTGGTAAGACCGGGAATGCGATATGTGTGTACATTATCTTCTTGGTGCTGTCTCACGGCTACTCCAAGACGTAAGGCCTTAGTTCCTGTATGATTTGATACTACGAATTTTTTGTCCCCTATAGTGACATAATCTATATCGGTATAAACTTTATCAGTAAGATCAACATTATCGGTCAACTCGTAGGAGACCCAGAAATAGTTGGTTCCTGATTTTAAGTTTTGTTTTCCGTTAATCAAGGATACGGTTTTCGGATTATTTACCATCCCGAACAAAATTTTATTACTGAAAAGGGAATCGTTCTCGGTATAGTAAACCCGAATATTCTTAATGAAGTCTTTTTTTATTCCATCAATCGATACCTGAATGGCATTTACAATTTCATCATTGGTCTCACTATCCAATTGCAATCTTATGAATGGGTTATCTTCTTTACCCACTAAGATTGGATAGTTGAACGTTTTTGCGACAATCCTTTCACTTATTTGTACTTCATCTTTACAAGCCCAGGAGATAATAAGAAGAAATAGTAGCATTATTTTCTTTACCATTGTCTTAATTTTTAGTTTCATCAATATCATTGTTTAGTTTGAATTGTTTTTAATAAATCTCCAAGTCCAGTTCCTTATAATCTACAACACCTTTCTTATCGGCCCAATGCTGCCAGGCATTAGTTAGCTCCTCTACAAGTTCAGGATAAAACTTGGATAGGTTATTGGTTTCTGTTCGATCTGTATCCAAATTGTACAACTCCCAATTTCCTTTATTTTTAAATTCCATCATGTTGGACCAACTACCAGGATAAGCTGAAACCAATTTCCATTTTCCTTTGATAACTGCCCTATTTCCTTCATGTTCCCAGAATAAAGGCTCATTTCTGTTCAGGGGATTATCCTCAAAGGATGGTACTAGACTTACTCCTTGCAACGGTTTTATAGCATGTCCATTATACTCAGTAGGATATGTTCCTCCAGAAACCTCCAGGCAAGTAGCCATAATATCCATGATATGTCCGGACTGATGACGTAATTTTCCCCGATCAATTATTCCGTTTGGCCAATGAACTATAAAGGGAGTGGATATACCCCCTTCATGGACCCAGTTCTTATGCATTCTAAAAGGTGCATTGGATAAATTGGACCATTGGGGACCATAACTTCCAAATGTATTTTCAGGGCCCAATTCCAAACCAACAAAATCACCGGAGGTAACCTTTTGCCCATCCTTTGTTTTTTCGGGTATCAACTTACTTCTCCATGGAGTTCCCCAACGTTCCACCGTATTGTTCAAATGACCCTCAGCTGAACCTCCATTGTCCGATAGAAAAAAAATAAGAGTATTATCCAATTGTTCATTTTTTATAAGTGCTGAAAGAATTCTACCAATACCTTGATCTACATGCTCAATCATACCCGAGTATGCTTCCATTCTAGATTCTTGCCAGGCCTTATTGGGTTCTTCTTCCCAAGGGATTCCCATGCCATCCCGATCCGATAATTCTGTGGTTAAAGGAATTATACCGAGGCCTTTTAATCTATTGAACCGTTGAATGCGCAAACTGTCCCAACCTTTCGAAAATCTCCCCCTATGTTTTGCGATAAACCCTTCTTTGGCATGCAGTGGATAATGAGGGGCTGTATAGGACAAATACAAAAAAAAAGGATTTTCAGATTCACTTGCTTTCTCTATATAAGAAATGGATTTGTCCGTAAGGGCCTCTGTGTAAAAGAAGTCCTCCTGGGGATCTATAAACTTATTGCCCTCCATAAGTCCTGCAGGTTTATATTGACTACCATATCCCGGCAATGTTCCAAAAAATTCATCGAATCCCCTCTGAAGCGGCCAATTATGGTTGGAAGCATTTGGATCCGTAAATCGAGTCAGGTGCCATTTTCCTGCCATATAGGTATTATATCCGACCATTTTCAGTGCTTCGGCAATGGTTACCGTACTTAAACTCAAATCCCCCTTATACCCTTCATGCCCCAAATCGTTCATCATATGTCCTAAACCGGCCCGATGTGGATACAGCCCGGTCATTAAACTTGCCCTTGAAGGGCAACATCTTGCCGCATTTCTGAAATGTGTATATAATAGCCCATTTTTGGCAAGACGGTCAATATTAGGCGTTGGTATTTCACTTCCATAACAACTGATATCCGAAAACCCAAGATCATCCAACATCACTATTAATATATTGGGCCTTAAATCTTTTTTTTTTTTATTTTCAGAATTTTTGGATCGACAGGATGAAAAAATTAGCACAAGTGACCCTATGATTAAATTCAGAAACCTTACCTTTTTTTTTATATTGTAGATATTTCTCATTGGTAATATTTGCACAACTAATAAATTCATGAAGAAATGCCTATTCATGGCGACTAGTTCATCCTCGATTAAATAAAGGTGTCCAATAGAAAACTTTGAAACAATAAGTCCAGTTAATGAGTATTGAAGCAAAGGTTGCCCTCTGCTTCAATATAACAAACTAACCTAACTCAACTCAAATTGTTTAATTCAGTTCTGAAACCTCAAATCTATAATTACCAAAATCACTCGAATTACCTGTAAGATGTTCATATTTCCTACAAAACTTGGCGCGCTATTCTAATATTTTGATTACGTCTCCAGCTCCTAAAAGCGAAATCTGGTCTATTCCATAATATTTTGGATTTTTTCAAGTGCCTTCTTCCTTTGCTCCGTTAGTTTATTGTTCAATAGGTCAGTTTTGAACCTAAAGGATAGTATATAGGGTTGTTCACCCTCATCCCAATGCCCATAAGTGGTACATAACAGAGTACCGTCAGGTAATAGTTCTGCTGTTGGGTAAGTGGAATCCCAATCTTTCGTGTTATCCTTAAACCGAATTCGAAATTGGCCTTCATAACCATTTTTCAAATCATCCCAGCTGCCAACCCATCCAACCCAATCACCTTCTGTGGGACTCATCACATTACCAGGTCTATTACGAGGGGTATTATCTCTAAACTGTATCAACAATCTTCCATCAGGCATATATATTCCTTGGTGCCTGTCACCGTTAAGAGATCCAGGCATAGGTTTGGGTTTGCTCCAGGTCTTACCTTCATCGGAACTAAACATAATCTGACTGTTATAATTTCTGGCATTCTCCCTTAATAACATTGCTATTTCACTCTTGTCTGGACTGTATATTAGGCCTGCCTCGCATAAATGGTGGCTGCTAGCCCTATACAATTCCTTCGGTTCACCCCAAGAGAGTCCCCCGTCCAAACTTTCTACTTGGTATAAAATCATGGTTTTTTCTGGACCCTGGGTATGGAAGGTAGCCAAATAATGTCCAGCATTTTTTAAAGGTATACAATCCGCCATAGCCACGATTCCTGTGTAATCTCCAATCCCTTTCAATTCGCTCCAAGTTTCTCCTTGATCCTCTGATACGGCCATTCTTATGACTTCCTGAAAACGATGTTGCGCTCCACTGAACATAATTAACCTATCTATTCCTTTAGCGTCAGTTGTTGGATAAATTGTAGGAACTTCCTTGCTAGTTGCCCAGCTTTCAGGTGTCTTTAAACGATCAGACCATGTTTTGCCACCGTCAATAGATTTTTTCATCACTATCCCACCTTTGCCATGACCTTTGGGGTAAACGCAGATAATGGTTTTACCATCTTCTAATAGCACTGTTGTTGGATGTCCAAGATATTGGTCTTTTTCCTTATCTATGACAATTTGGATGTCCTCTTCTCCATCCAAATCGATTATGGGTAAATCAAATCCCAGTTTGCCAAACACTTGTGAAAATCCACTTGTGGTTACCAAAAAAGCTAAAGAGACAAACATTAGAATTTTTTTTATTCTTTCTGAATTTATACAACAATTCATAGTCTTAAACATTTTAGAGAATATTGGAAGGAAAATATAATTATTCATAACCTTCAGTTTGTTCTATTAAAGCATTCTCAGCCATAACTGATTGACTAACTGACCAATAAAGTGGAGTTGTCTGACCTTGTAAATTGGGCACAAAATTATATACGTCAATGGTGCCGTCTGCATGGAATCTTCTGAGGTCCCACCATCTTTTTGGTTCCAAAAAAAGTTCCCTACCTCTTTCTGCTAATATTTCAAGATTTATGGAGGTTTGGTCCATTAAACCAGAATAATCATCGGTATTAGCCCTATTCCGAACTAAATCCAATGCGATAACCGCATTTTCCAAATCGTTTTTTGCGGCATAGGCTTCGGCACGCAACAATAACATATCGGCCCATCTGTATATGATAAAATCATTTGTAAACAAACGAACCCCGTCAATAATCTCTCCATAATACCTAGTTTGAGAATAAGAAATTATTGGTCCATCAACTTCCAAATAAAATGGCAGAAAGGTTCTATCCGCTCTTACATCCGTAATACTACTAAACAGATTCCTTGTTCTCTCACTGGGTGAATAATTGTGCCTAACATTAGCACTGCTACCAGGAATATCGGGACTGGCTACAGGATCATAATTAACATCCCTTACCGATAAGGTACTGGCATAATGATTATTGACCTCATCACGATGATTGAAAATTGAGAAAATTATTTCATCGTTCTTTTTAGTATCAAAAACATCCTCGAAAGAATCCAACAACGTTACCCCTTGGTCTTGAATTTTTTGTATAGCCGCCAAAGCTGCATCATAATCAGGGACACCACCTCCCAAAACTTTTCCCGTCCACATTTTCACATCCGCCAGTAGGGCATATGCCGCTGGTTTGGATGCAAAGTTTTTATCTTTAAATCCATCGTTGGGAAAGAGTGATATGGCATCGGAAATATCTGCATTTATCTGGACAAATACCTGTGCAACAGGTGTTCTTCCGATCACCTCGGCATCGGGGGACAAAACAGGCTCAGTAAGCAGAGGGACATCACCCCAAATTCTGGCCATATAAAAATAATATGTCGCCCTTAAAAATAAGGCTTCAGCTTTTAATTTATCCCTATCGTCTTCATTTGAAAAAGAAAGGTCATCTGCTACCGATAATAAGAAATTGATATTATTCAAGGCCCCATAGTAACCGGTCCAAGAGGTTCCGTTTGTAGAAGTAATATTTTGACTCCAAGCATTGGAAACGGTACCAATCACACCAACATCAAAGCCTTCCCCTCTATCTTCATGATAATAAGTGCTATTGTAATCGTCCTTTAAATCCCTGTAAATTCCTTGTAATAAAGCTTGGGCCTCTTGTCCGTTGGCAGGAAAATTCCCAAATACAATATCGGAAGGTACTTCTGTGTCCAAAACATCCTCACATCCTGTAAGACCAAATACAAGGCCAAGGAAAATAGGAAACATAAAAATTTTATATAATTGTTTCATAATCAAAATTTAATTTTTGTTTTACTTAAAAAGAAGCGGTTAACCTAAGTCTTATCTGAAATGGCCTAGGGTATATACCTTCATCGGTGCCATCAAATTGTTCCGGTGTTAACCCATCATACTGGGTTATGTAGCCTAAATTGTAAAATTCCAATCCAAGACTTGTATTACTCATTCCCAATTTTCCACTAATATCTTGAGGGAATAAATAGCTAAGGGATACCTCCCTAAAGGATAAATAATCTCCTTTTTTCGTGTATATATTGGATTGTCTATGATGATTTCTCGGTCCATTATCAGCACCGGATGCGTTATCATATCTAGGTAAAGTAGCAATATCGCCTTGTTCTTTCCACATGGCATCACTTAAAACATCTGTATTAGTTACCACATTATTCCTCGAATTTGCGTTTGATCTTGCTCTAAAATTATTCCATATTACATGACCCGTCGCCCAATCCTGTACCAATCGCAGTGAAAGCCCTTTAAAAGAAATTGTATTCACCATGCCTCCACGAAAATTTGGATCGATATAGCCCATAAATACCTGATCCCTAGAATCTATAATGTTGTCTCCATTTACATCTTTCCAAATAGCATCGCCACCCTTCTTTGCTCCACCATATTGTGATCTGTAATACCCGGACATTCCTTGGTCATCAGGTGCATTTGCCGCTTCTTCATCCGTTGCGTAAACTCCAATCATCTCATAGGCCCATACTCCGTTGGGCCTTTCTCCCTCTGCAAGGCCACCAACCCGCGTTTCGTTACCATTTTCATCCCAAATTATTAGACCACCACTTCGGTTTTTGTCGAACTCATTATCTGGCAACTCAGTAACTTCGCTCTTATTATATGCTAAATTTGCTGCCAAATTCCATGAAAAATTCTCTTTTGCAATAAGGGTCCCACTGAGCTCCATTTCCACCCCTTGGTTGGTTAAGGATCCAAAATTACTTCTGATACTACTAAATCCTGTTTGTGCTGGAAGCGGCATATTCAAAAGTCTGTCTGAGGTTACTTTATTATAATAATCAAACAGAATATTGAAGCGGTCATTAGCTATACCTAAGTCCAATCCTATATTGGTTTGGGTGGTCGTTTCCCACTTTAAATTATAATTTGGCAGTTTTGAAATTCTTACAGCACTTCCCAAAGCATAGGAGGTAGACGAAAACCCACCTTGAGTATCCGAAAGGGCCAAATTGTCATTTCCTGCTTTACCCCAACTTCCTCTAAATTTGACTTTACTGATTAGATCGGATTTCCAGAATTCCTCTTGATGTATATTCCAACCTGCAGATACTGCCGGGAAAATACCAAATCTATTATTTTCCGAGAATCTCGAAGATCCATCACGTCTAATACTAAAACCTAAAAGATATTTCCTTGAAAAATTATAATCCAACTTTCCAAAAAAGCTCATCAACTTATTGGTAGAAATATCAGAGCTAACCCTTTCTCTCTCAGTCTCGGAGGCGTTCAAGGTCGAAATTAAATCAGTAGGGGCATTACTACCACTACCACTAAAATTTTCATAATGATTTTTAACATATTGGCTTCCTAACAAAATATCTAAATTATGCTTTTCTTTAAATGTATTTGTATACTTCAACAAACCATCCAACATTACCTGGTTTTGAGTATCATTAAACCTTGACATTGCCCTATTGCTAATCTCGGGAGAAGCCCGCTCAAAAAAATTGCCATTGCTTTCCAGTCTATATACAGAAGCGCTGGGAGAAAAGGAAAGTCCTTTTACAATATTCCAATCAAGGCCAATTTTACTACTTGTCCTAAACTGTTTTCGTTCATCATCCTGATAGTATAATTCATGAAAAATATTTCTTGGTGAACTAGTGGTTTCTCCTAATGCTGGGGTGCCATCATCATTCCAAATTCTATAAGTGTGGGGTAACCTAGAAGATCTGTTAATAGTATTATTAGTACTCCTAGGCTGATCAATATCATTGAATTGATAGGTGAATTGGCCGTTTACCCTTAGTTTATCATTAACATTAAAAGTACCATTCATTAAGGTATTGAATCGAGTTGCACCTGTTCCAATAACCACACCTTCCTGGTCTAAATAGCCTGCACTAATATTATAGTTGCCCATTTCAGAAGAACCGGACATACCAACATTTATATCGTGTGTAATTGCAGATTGGACCCTTATTTCATTGAGCTTATTATCAATAAATATTAACTCTCTGCCAGTGACTGGATCTGTCATGGTTCTATAACCATTGTTTAACAAACCATCTACATAGGCCTGCCCTTCTAAAGAGGTCAGCTCATCCAAATAGGTTAATGCAATGCGCTCAAAACCAAATTCTCCTTTTTCCGTTAGTTCCTGAACAGAATACCCAAAGTTTGCATTTGTCAGCCTAGCTCCCGGACTGTTTAGGCTCACACCTTTCTCCGCAGCAAGTCTAGATACTCTAAGATAATCCTCTACACTGGTCCAATTATAGTCTTTAGCTTGTTGATCAACTCCTGTTGAATAACGTATGTTAATACGCCCTTTTCCGGAATCCTTCCCAGTTACGGTTGTAACCAAGATAACACCATTAGCGGCTCGGGCACCATATATAGCTGTAGAGGCCGCATCTTTTAGAACTTCAATTGATTTGATGTCACTAGGGCTAACACCATTAAGATCTTCTCTAAAAACCCCATCAATTATATAAAGAGGTTCATTGGCACTGGAGCGCGGATCTGTTTGAGTTCCTCCTCTAATATAAACAGCTGCCCCTGACCCTGGTTGGCCTGAATCGACATTCACACTTAGTCCTGCAACTTTTCCTTGCAACAGTTGAACAGGATTAACTGCTGGGCTGTTTTGAATTTCAGTTTGCTTGATTTTGGATACCGAGCTTGACATCAATGACCTGGATTGAGTACCAAAACCAACAACTACTACTTCATCAAGACTTTCGGCCGATTCCTGTAAACGAACATCAATGGCTTGCCGTCCATTCAGTGGTATTTCCTGGGGAGACATCCCTATATAAGTATAAACCAAAATAGCATTGGAAGGCACATTAACACTATAAAGACCATCAAAATCCGTTGTAACGCCATTTGTTGTTCCTTTTTCCACAATACTTACTCCAGGCAGAGGTACACCTTGGCTATCAGACACAGTTCCCTTTACATTAATCAAGTTCTGTGCTATTGCATTTTGTGCCGATAGGAAAAGGAAAATTAGGGGAAAGCAGGAAAATATCGTTTTTCTAAGCATAGAAACAATATTCCCTTTCAAAGAGAATTCAGTTATTTTTTTCATAATTTTGAAGTGTTTAAATTAATTCATACATATTTTTGGGTTAATTACTTGCCCTGCGCTGCCACGCGGGGCTTTTTAGTCTAATCGGGTTGTGTTTACGCCTATGGGGTTCATGTTTTTTGATTAATGTTTTAATATGAATTGACCATCTCAAAAAAACCACAATCCTTTAATTCATTTTCGAATGCCTTCATCTCATTAGAAGAAAGAGATTGCAATGGTTTACGACATGGCCCACAATCTATTCCTATGAGTCCCATAATTGCTTTTCCTGATACCAAGGCACCTTTATACTTGATAAGAATATTGATCACTTCAATGGATTTCCTTTGTTTTTCCCTGGCCTTTTCGATATTGCCATTTGTAAAATCCTCAATGATTCCATAATACAAAGGCGCCATAAAATTGTAAGTACTTCCTACCGCCCCGACCGCTCCAAATGATAATCCTGCCAGCAACAATTCATCATAACCATGGAGAATATCCCATTTTCCATTATCCATAGATATGCACTTGGACATTTCCATAAAGTTGTTATCGGTGAATTTGATTCCGGCAAGATTTGGTATTTTACTTTTTGCTTCATTTAGATATTCAGACATGGGAAAGTCAACCCCTGAAAGCGCCGGGATATGATAATAATAAAACGGCAATTCCGGAGCTGACAGTGCCACATCCTTACTAAACTCAACCAACTCATTCACTCCCTTTGGGGCCAAAAACGGAGGCCCCATTATAGCAATTGCCTCAGCTCCCAATCGCGCGGATTCCGAGGCCAATAATTTGGCACTGGATATACTTGTGCTCCCAGCATGGGCTATAACCCTAAAATCTTCCGATTTTTGGGAAACCCAGGCTTCGATAACCTCCAACCTTTCCGTGTCAGTCATCAACATTCCTTCTCCCGTGGTACCGGCAACAAAAACACCCTTGAGCCCAATATTTTTCAAATGGTCAGCATAAGAAGACACATTTTTTACATTAATTTTGCCATTTAAATCCATTCCAGTAAATGGAGCGGCAATCAATCCTTTTGTTTTCTTTATTGTCATTTTTTATTATTAAAATTGTATAAGAACTCCCAATACGGTCTTAAGTGTTTTCTAATTTTTTCTTGATATAAATTTTTGTCATTATCCTTTATTGCCTGTAATAAATCACTATGCGTTACAAGCTCATCACTTTCTTGCAGCTTCTTATTTATAGGTTCAAAATAACTTTCATAATTATGTTTGGCAAAAACAAAAACAGGTTGCATCAGCTCATAAAAATTTAGGATAAATTTGTTTCCTGCGACTTCATAGATTCGCTTATGAAATTGCATTTCATCTTCAATTGACAAGTTGTTTATTCCAATGGCCTGTTGCCTTGAAATAATCTGTTCCAAATCTTCAATATCTTTTTCAGTAACATTAGTAAATAGAAATTCGGCTATCCCAACCTCCATGGCTATTCTCATACCCATTAATTCTTTTATAGTAGGAACACTAAGGAGCTGAGGATCCAAGACTTTTCTAAATCCATTCAGTAATGGAGGCTCCTTAACAATTATTCCTCTTTTTGTACGAGATTCCAAAATTCCTAACATTCTTAAGCGACTCATGGCTTCCCGTACTACATTACGCCCCACACTAAACATTTCGACAAATTCCTTTTCATTCGGAAGGGAATCTCCCGGAACTAGTTTGTTCTCCTTTATATATTCGATGATTTTTGCCTCTACCTGGTCGGTGAGGGTAGTAACTATAAATTTCGATTCCATATTACTCATATAAATCCCTTTTGTCCTACAAATATAACAAAACACACAATATGGCAAAATATTTATTGAAAATTATTGTAAACTGAATTAAGGTAATATTGTCGCAAGAGAACACAAAACTGCACAGGTTTTGGAACAAATTATTACAAACTAATATCTGGGAATTCCCGTATTTAGTAAGTTTTGATAAACCGAACAGGAATTCATAACCAATCGTAAAGCCCAAAATCATCTACCTTACTTATACCCAGTGTACTATGATTATATTTCAACAAAAACCCATTTAAGTTTCCAAAAAACATTAAAAAACCAGATTATTGCACGATTTTTTTTAATCTTTATCAAAATAAATTGAACAAAAAAAATGACCTTAGATTATCCCTCGATATTGTTTTTTTTAGCCCTGAATAATTTATTTATAATTGCACTGTTCATCTATCAATATTTTTATCAACACAAACAATGGTATTTGTTGTTGGTTGCATTGGGTATTATGTTTCAAACCAGTGCTATTCTTATGTATGCCAATAGGGAGTTATTAGCTCCTTTATTTGCTTTGCGCATTAATAATTTCCTTATGATTTCCTGTTTTGCCTTTACATCATTTGGCCTTATCTCTTTTGATGGTAAAATGCGAAAAAAACTGTTATGGATTTTCGCGGGTTTTGCTTTTATATTTTACTCCGCCATTTTGTTTGCTGAAGAAAACAACGTCATTCTTAGTATTATACGCATAGCGTCCTGCTCTATTTTCTATGCTATAGGTGCTTATTATCTATTTTTCAATAAAAATAAATACAAGTTCTCCATCATATTAAGTGGGGTACTACTATTGTATTCCATATTCCAACTCTTTCGAGCGGTTAATATATACCAATTGGGAGAGTCTTATGTTTTCCTCCAGAATTCTACTTTCAATAACTGGTTTCTAATAATTTCTGTTCTTGTAATTAGTGCTATTAGTATAGGTTACATAATGCTTTTAAAAGAAGTAGATCAAAAAACAATACTTCGAAAAAATAAAATCATTGAACAGGATAAACATAAACTGGAAGCGTTGAACCAAACCCAAAATAAATTGTTTTCAATTATAGCGCACGATTTAAGAAGTCCGTTCAACAACATATTATGCCTTTCTGAACTACTCTCAGAAAAGGTAGCTGTCACCGAAAATTCTGAATCTGAAGAGTTTGTTGATCTAATAAATACAACTGCAAAAAACACCCTCAGTTTGCTGGACAATTTATTAAACTGGGCAAAGTCGCAAACCGGAGAACTTGGTTTTAGCCCTGAAAAAATTAAGCTGTCCAAAGTGATACACCATATTATTGAACTTAAAATGTCCCAGGCAAAAGCTAAGAACATTTCCTTGCATTTTTCTCCTATAGACGAAATTGAATTAAGTACTGATAAAAATATTCTAGGAACTATTTTAAGGAATTTAATTTCGAACGCCATAAAATTCACAAATCCTGGAGGACATATAGAATTGGTAACTACTACTGATGAGCACCGGGTTGAAATTTCTATTAACGACAATGGCGTTGGTATGACAGAGGATACCATTCGCAAAATTTTTGACCTAACCACCAATGTTACCTTGCCGGGTACTGCCAACGAAAATGGTTCCGGTCTGGGCTTGGTCCTTTGCAAGGAATTTGTGGAAAAATTGGGTGGGCATCTTTGGGTTGAAAGTGAATTAGGAAAAGGGAGTAATTTTAAATTTACATTGCCTTTAAATATTTCAAAACCTGAATTAGCAAAAAGTGCTTAATAACTTTTCCTATGAAATGCCTTTTAATTAAAATGACAAAACATTATAAATAAAAAAACCGCCTAATACCCATAGGCGGCCTTTACCGTTTAAATGCAAATAATGTTAATTACAACCCTTGCAAGCACAAGAACTACCGCAGTTGCAGTTTTCACAAGTACAATTTGGTTTGCCGCAACTCTGTTTAATGTTTTGACTAGTGCTGTTCAATTTTAATTCTGATTTCATGATTTTTGTTTTTAAATAATTTTATAGGCCAAAGATAGAATCAGGATGGCTGTTCAGTTTTACATCACTTTGGGAAAGACTTACAGAATTTTGGGATTATATTTGGTCGAGCAATTTTCGCTTGTTTGAACCCACTCGTTTGAAATGGGAAGGAGTTAGTCCACTAATTTTTTTAAACTGGTTGGAAAGATGGGCAACGCTGCTATACTCCATTTCAAAAGCTATTTCGGACAAAGTCATTTCATTATATACCAGTAGTTCCTTTACTTTTTCGATCCTTTGATCAATGAAATAATTTTCAATAGTACGGCCTTCTACTGATGAAAAAAAACTGCTTAAATAGGTATATTCGTGGTGCAGGTGTTCCGAGAGAAAAACAGAGAGCTTCATTTTTTGTTCATTTGGACCAACTTCCTTCCTCGCCTTCATGAGTACCAATTGTTTTATTTTTTCAACCAACCCATGCATGCGATTATCAATCAATTCGAGCCCTATTTGAACGAGCTCGGTGCGTAACAGATTACTTTGCTCCTTGGTAATACTTTCCGATAAATGAATTTCTCCAATATCAACTTGTTGAAACGGTATGGATAAATCCATTAAAATATCCCTAACTGCAAGTATGCAGCGATGACAAACCATGTTTTTTACAAACAATATATTAGAAGCCATAATTTAAAACAGGATTAAGATACTTCAATAAATAGTCGACCTTAATTGACTTCATGATTGGTCAATTGATTTCTTAAATAAATATCCAAACAGTTGGACGAACAAAAGAAAATATCGTCCCGTGTTGGATGCTTTATGGCTTGGTTCGTATCCAAAATCAGCATTCTGCAAACGCTATCGATAAAAACTGAATTTATATTTTCGCTTCTTAATTCATATAATTCCACAAAGCCTGTTATATTTTTGAAGCTGTGCTTCCCCATTGATTTTAAATTACTAACGGACTTATCGGAAAGCGACTGGACAAACTCTTCTGAACACCAAAAAGTACCAGGGCTTGCTTTGGCCGCAATTCTTGAAGTCAGGTTTATGGCCGAACCAAAATAGCTGTCGCGCCTTTTAAGAAGCTTTCCATAATGCAGCCCACCATGAACCTGAAGAAAATTATGTTCTTGGGATGTAGTGTTTAAAATATTGGTTGCTGTTGCAAGTAAAGCATCGGAAGTTGTTGAAACAATCATCAATTCATCTCCAATACGCTCCTTCAGATGACTATCTCCAACAATACAATCTTCCACAATTGCTATATACTTGTCAATTAAGTCTGCCGCCGAAACAGCACCATGTGTTTCTGTTAGAGCGGTATAACCGGACAAGTCGGAAATTAGAATGCAGATATCCTCTTCCATACTAATTAATTTAAATAAAAAGTATTAACCCTCAGGGCAAGCCCTGAAGCCAATAATAGGAATCGACCCAAGGGTCGAGGTATTGAACCTAGATCCCGCCGAAAAAGGCGGGATTAGTTCAACTTGCAATTTTAAGTGCGTCTTACTCACTTCTCAAAATAGAGTTTCACTAATAAAGTTACAAATATTTTAATTCCCTATTTTAAACTTCACTACTTAATTTCTATGAAATCCGTTCTCAATAATCCCCTAAAATCCACGGGTTTTATTAATTAAAATCTGAGCCTTGGACTTATTGCAGTTGTAGTTGGGACTGCTACGGTTCTTGTTGTGAACACATTGGCACTTCGCCGATAATTCAACCCAGCCATTCCCACTCTATAGACCTACAGCTGAATTCTTGATCAGAGACCGAAAGCATCAATATTATTAAAAGGTTACGGTAGTTTAGGTTACCATACAGCGCAAAGAAATCTTTGAAAAAGTTCAAGTCCATTCAATTACCACCCATTCCATCAAAATCTTCTTCTACAGCATACTTTGCATCAACTTTTTAATATTGCCATTTTCATAGATTTTCTGTACCATATCCGCATAGAGCTCAGTGAATTGCTTGTTCTGGACAAGATCACCAAAAAGGGATTCCTGCCGTATAAAGGCAAGCGGGTCGGTTTGGGTCTGTTGGGCAGCCTGTTGTAGCTGGACACTCATAGCGTCTATTATCTCGAGGGGTTGTCCATTTTTATCCATCCCCTTATCACTATAGTAACACCAAGCGGCAATCACCAAGGTGGCGAACTTGATGCTTCCCTTACCCATCAAATTATCCTGAAGGGTCGGGATCATAAATTTTGGTAATTTGGCTGAGCTTTCCGAACAAATACGGCTAACACTGTCCTTTATATTGGGATTGGCAAAGCGTTCCTGCAAACTGTCTTTGTATTTATTGAGATCAATACCTTTCACTTCACCCAATACAGGACTTACTTCTTTATCCATAAATGCCCTTAAGTAGGTAACGAAAGTTTCGTCTTCCATACAGGCATTAATGGTTTTATGTCCGTGAATAGCGCCCAAAATACCCAGTACGGAATGGCCAGCATTCAATAGGCGGAGTTTCATTTCCTCATATGGTTTCACATCTGGCACGAATTGCACCCCTACCTTTTCGAAATCAGGTCGCCCATTCGAAAATTTATCTTCAATTACCCATTGTATAAAAGGCTCGCAGGTTACCGGCCACTCATCCGTTATACCATAGGTTTTCTCTAAATATTCAATGTCCGATTGACTGGTAACTGGGGTTATACGGTCTACCATACTATTCGGAAAGCACACTTCTTTTTCAATCCATTCCGCCAAGGTCATATCTTGTTTGCGGGCAAACGTCAACAACATCTTTTGTGCCACATCCCCGTTGTGCTGAATATTATCGCAAGACATAATGGTGAAGGCTGCTAGTCCTGCATCACGACGCTTTTTTAAGGCGGCCGTTAAATAGCCATATACGGTTTTAGGGCTATCGGGATGTTTCAATTCATGTTGTATGTCGGGATTGCCAAAATCAAATTCTCCAGTGGTAGGGTTAAAATTATAACCTCCTTCGGTAATGGTAAGGGAGACAATTTTTGTGTCGGGACTTGCCATAATTTCCAGAACGCTCTCGGCTTCATCCACCCCCAGTTTAAAATCGATTATGGAACCTATGATTTGAGGTTCTATCTTGCCATCGGGATGCTTTACGATAAGGGTGTAAAGTCCGTCTTGTTTATTAAGTACGTCATGTATTTTCCGATCCCCTTCTCTTAAACCAACTCCGCAAATACTCCACCCACTGGCACTGAAACCTTCCATAAGTTTATGCGTATAATAAGCTTGATGGGCTCTATGAAAACCCCCTACTCCAATATGGACCATTCCTACTTTTTGTGCATCGCGATTATAAGTGGGGACTGGAATACGATTGCCCAACTGAGCCAAATTCTTTTGATTAAGTAGTAAAGTATTTTTCATTAAAGTTTTGCTTTTTTTGATTTTATACGTAGCAATGCCCAATAGGCCGTCACGAAATAAATGATGGTGCAAATAAATGCATATCTATAAAATATTTCCCGATTTTCCAGGTACATATTTTCATCTTCACTGCCAAATAATACCACAGAGGCCAGAACCAAGGTAATAACTAGGGCGATAATCGCAATGGTTTTAAGTACCTTGGAAAATATGGATATGACTACAACAGGCTTGGCCTCTGTTTTGGCCTGTTGCTCTTGAAACTTGGCAATTTCTTGGTTGCGTATTTCTTCCTGTTGTTCCGCTTCTGGATATTTATTCTTGGCACCGTACCGGCCCGCTAAAAATGTATACACCAAGATAGTGAAAATCCAAGTGGGAATAAATAGGTAAAAGAAGGACATTACATTAAGTGCATTCAGCCCAAAACCAAATACCAAGCCTAAGCCCCAAGAGGCCACTGCGGGAGTACTAAAGGTTAGTTGACGATAGGAAGACCAATAACGGGTATATCCTATCCTAGGGAAGATTTGATGTTCTGCAAATACAATGGCCCCTACCGGAACCACCAACAGACCTGCATAGGTAAGTAATGGAAGTATTTGAGAAAATACAAAAGGAAAGCAGGCAATGGCGATGGTTACCAATCCCACCACTATGGTAGTTTTTTTTCGGGAATGGTTATAGAAAATAGCCTGAGCAGCCAAACCTGCCCGGTAAAGATTTGTAATGGCCGTGGTCCATCCCGCAACAATAACAATAACAAATCCGGACCAACCCAGGGCATAATAGGCAACATCACCTGGATCCAGTTCTACAATTGCTTTTCCCAAGATTACCGCAGTTCCGGCACCCATAATACCGGCAGCGATCCAAGCCACATAATGCCCGAACATCATTCCAGTGCTGGTAGCCAGACCATAGGATTTTTTCTTGGCGAAACGTAATAGAGCCATATCTATAAGTCCAAAATGTGTAATGGTATTCGCAGCCCAGGCAAAGCCGATAACTTCTATCAATCCAATGCCCGGTTCCCCGTTGCTATCGGTTCCCGTCCATATAGATTGATCGCCCAAGCTAATAAAATCGGTCCAACCAGTGGGTAAGGTTTTATCCAAAACGTCCAAGGATAATGCAGGTAAAAGCACCATGGCACCGCTGGTAAACATTACGAACAACCACGGGGCACAGAGGCCGGAAAATTCGGAAACAGCATTAAAACCGTAAAGCGCAATGGATACCACTACGATACCTACACATAACACTATCAAAATAAACCACATGTTGGTAGGGTACCAATTAAGCTGGGCAGGGATATCAAAGGCAAATCTAACTGCAGTCGCGGAAACCGTAACCATAGCTGCGGATATCACCGAAAATATAATGACATTGGCCCAATTATAGAGTTTGGTCATGGAATCCCCGGCAATCTTATTGAGATAGGTGTAAAGGCTTAAACGGGTATCCACAGCAATTGGGGAAGTAATGAATGTCCAACTAAGAACGGCCAAAATATTCCCGATCAATAACCCCAATAAGATGTCCATTGTTCTCGCTCCCAAGGCTACAAAGGTCGCTCCGATTACGAACTCTGTCGCCGCAACATGTTCCGCGGCATATAGTCCGGCAAAATGCGTCCAATCATGTAATTTATGTTTGGCAACGGGTAATTGTTCCTCGTTTAAGTCTTTGAACTGTTGAAAATCGTCGGTCGTATTCATATTTTATGTTGGCTATGGTAATTGAGTTCTTGATATATATTGATGCAAGGGTTTCCTATGAAATTAAAAATATTTTGTTTGGATGCACTTTTAAATTCCACCAATATATAAAAAATATAAGGGCTCCCATAGATTGGTACCCTTCTTCATAAAACGAACTCAGCAACTAACTGTAATTTTTTTACTTATTCGGTTATTGCGCGACCCATTTTCTGACTAAAATGGATTTTATCCCAACTTTATTCCAGCACTATTGGCTTCTATCCTCTACACTAATAATCTACCAATTGAATTATTTCACATCTTTCATTCTATTTCAAACTTTACATGAACAACACTGCCCCCTGCAACTCCTTACTTTACCCCCATTGGTCTTATTCCAGACATAAGTCTTATGGTTTCAATTCCTAAGTAAAAACCTTCAACCAATTATCCTATCTTTGCCCAGCTAAACAAAAAGATGGCTTCTACCCTACTTTCATCACCCTTACAAGGTTTTACCGATTTCAGGTTTCGCAATGCCTTCAACCATTACTTTGGGGGTATAGATACTTTTTATTCGCCCTACATTAGACTAAATGGAAAGTTGAAAATTAAACAATCCTATCAGGACGATATATTACCGGAAAACAACACCACTTTAGAGGTGATTCCTCAAATAATCACCAACGATCCCGAGGAGTTTGTTTATGTTGCCAAATACGTTCAGAGTTTAGGCTATAAGGAATTAAATTGGAATTTAGGTTGCCCCTACCCCATGGTGGCCAAATCTGGAATGGGCTCTGGTCTTATTTGCAATCCTGCAAGAATAAACGAGGTTTTGCATAGAGCACATAACGAAACAGACATTTTGGTGTCTATGAAAATGAGAATGGGATACGAAAACCCTGAGGAAATTCTGGACGCCTTTCGTATTTTAGATGAATACCCGCTTAAAAACATTGCTATTCATGCCAGAATAGGAAAGCAACTCTACAAAGGACCTGTAGATCTGGAGGCATTCGAAAAATGCATTGGCAGCACCAAACATAGGCTGTACTACAACGGGGACATTACCAGCGTATCCGCATATAAAGAAATTGAAAAAAGGTTTCCCAGTATTGATCATTTTATGATCGGGCGTGGCTTAATTGCCGACCCTTTTTTACCCAGTATGATAAAAAATAACAGTACGGAATATCCCTCCAATCGATGGTCCATTTTTTCAGAATTTCATGACACCATTTACCGGCAATATGATGAGTACCTGTCCGGGCCAACCCCTATAAAAATGAAAATGCTGGGTTTTTGGGAGTTCTTTTCCCAATCTACCTCCAATCCACAAAAAACTTACAAAGCCATAAAAAAGGCTTCAAATCCTGTAAAATACAGATTGGCCGTGGATCAAATTATAAATACGGAAATGAAAGTTAAGAGCGCTTTTTAGAAGGGTTTGTGTTTGGGTTTGTCCATAGAAGCGGTTCTTAAGCAATCGATTTATTTGAATTTGGAATTGGTAGAGCTTTTCAAATTAATGAGTACACCTCCCGGAAAATCCTGAACGAAATGACCATAAGACCTAATTTATCTTGAAACCAAAAAAAAGGAACAATAGTCTCCCATTGTTCCTTTTACAACTAAACTAACTCAAATAAAATTTTTAACTGTCGGGCAAAACCCTAAAATATTTTTCTCTTATGGATGGATAAATCTAAAATAGAATACTTGCACCATGAGTAATAATTGCACCAACTATATGCCAAAGTATTAGTTAAATTAAACACTTTTGGAGCAATTAAAATGTAGGTTATGCGAACCATGGTCATAAAAATTGCAAGTAAATGCTGCCCTTAGATCTAAACCCTTCTGCTCTCAACCAACTTAATAACTATCACTAAAAATTCTTCAACATGCAGTCTTGTGGGGTAATTGAAGATATTGCTGCCAATTTTGGCTTAAACAGTAACACCTAATTCAATTGGAATTCAATTTACCAGGTTCTCTACGATTCTTCCCATCTTTGCCAGTAAGATCATCTCCAAGATCTTCACGAGCCTGCTCTACCAAATTTTGGAGATCCCGAACCACTTCTGGATTTTGATCTTTAACATCGTATCGTTCACCGGGATCACGTCGTAAATCATATAATGCCAGCCCTGTTGTATCAGGATGTTTCCCTCCTTGGTAGCCGTCATTTCCCGGTAATTCACCTTCAAAAGATCCATAGATATGGGGCAGTACAAGTTTCCAGGGACCTTTTCGAACGCCCTGTAAACTGTTTTTGTTATAATAATAATATAGATTTTTCCGTGGCGAAACGTCTTTTCCTTGCAGTAAGGGCAATATATTTATTCCATCTATTTTCTTATTGGGTAATGCAGCGCCTGTAATGGCCGCAAATGTTGGTAACAAATCAATGGTACAGGCCAATTCATTATTTACCGATCCAGCGGGCACTATGCCCGGCCAACGTATGATTGCAGGTTCCCGTTGCCCCCCTTCCCAAGTCGTCAATTTACCCTCCCTAAATCCTCCTGAGGAACCAGCATGATTGCCAAAAGGAAGCCAAGGTCCATTGTCACTAGTGAATATGACCAAAGTATTCTTTTCTAGGCCATTTTCCCTTAATGTATTCATCACTTGCCCAACGGACCAATCGATCTCCATCATTACATCTCCATATAATCCTTGTTGACTCTTTCCCTTAAATTTGTCGGATACAGCCAAAGGGACATGGGGCATCGAATGTGCGAAATACAAGAAAAAAGGCTGTTGTTTGTTTTTTTTAATAAAATCGATAGCTCTTTCTGTATAACGTGTGGTCAATTTTGACTGATCGTCCAAATCACGAACATATTCGATAGTTTTATTCCCTTCTATTAGTGGCAAGGGAGGCAGTTTACCTCTGCGGATTAATGGATCCGTAATAGGCTTTCCATCAAATCCTACTGGCCACATATCATTGGAATAGGGAAGACCGAAATATTCGTCGAAACCATGCTGTAATGGTAGAAATTGCTCTGCCTCCCCTAAATGCCACTTCCCTACCATACCAGTAGCGTAGCCCTTTGTCTTAAGTATTTCTGGGATTGTCTCTTCCTCACTACTAATACCAATTTTGGAATAAGGGAACAACGCTCCCGAAATTCCTATGCGGTTAGGATAACAACCAGTAAGTATACCTGCTCGTGAGGCACTACAAATAGCCTGTGCTGAATAAAAATTAGTGAAGCGCATACCTTCATCAGCCAATTTGTCAATATTGGGCATTTTATATCCAATACCTCCATAGGCAGTGAGGTCCCCATAACCTATATCATCCATAAATATTAGAATAATGTTAGGTTTCTTTAACAGTCCATCTTGGGCTAGAACTGAAAAGTTCATCACAAAAAGCAAAATAAAGATTGAAGGGAATGTAATTCTTGATACTCTAATTACGGCGATAAGTTTCATTGTAAATTTTTTTATTATTTCATTAATCTTGGATATAGTCTTGGTTAGATTTGACATTTCAGTATATGGCATATATTGCCCATTGAAATCCCTAATCTTTCTTCTGTTTCATCGATGTATTCAGTTTATTTTCGATTACACCTTTTTCATCTAATAATGGGACAACAGTCCTGGGTTGTTTTCCAAAAAATCTAACATTGATTGGTATAATTGAGCTAACCTTACACACAAAACAATTTTTCTTCATATTTATTAAATGATTGCGTAGGTAATGTCTTTCTAATTAGCGGTTAAAGACAAATCATAATAGCAATTTTATTTTTTACGATATCGCAAAATTGGGCTGTCTTTAAAACCTATGCGTACTACCTTAGCTTCGAATTCCTGCTTTGACAAAAGAGGCTCATTGTAAATGTTCCAAGAGATAGCATCTGGAAACTTCCAGATGATAGTAGCATCGTGGACATTGGAAGTTAAATAAACATGTTGATTTTGCTCCATTACCTTTAAGGGTTCCAATTGAGGATTTTGACCGTCGACCAACCATTTTGCTATCAACTCTTTTTCAGGGATTCGTCCCAGATCGCCTGTTTCCTCTATCCAATTGTCCAATAAGTTTCTCAAGTATACCAAAGTATCCTTATGTTCTTTTCTATTAGCCAAATTTATCAGTTCGTAGGGGTCTTTTTCTAAATTGTAAAGTTCTTCCTCGGGCTTAGGTACTCGAAACCATAGTTCTTGCACAGAATCTAAAGTTGCGTTTTTATGCATTTCTTTTAGGTTTCGCATCAAAGGCATCTCGTCCCTGTATTTTAGTGCTAGAGCATTACTTTGATTAACGTTAAAGTTCCGGATGTACTTATAATCTTTCGACCTTACTGCTCTTAACCTATCCACTCCTTCACCAAAGCGATCCGCAGTTGTAAAAATAGATTTTCGTGCGATTGTATCCTGGTACATACCGAACAAAGCCTTGCCCTGCATATTTTCCGGAGGCTTTATCCCTGCCCAAGACAATAAGGTTGGTGCAAAATCAATAAAACTTACTAAATCATCGTTATAATCCGATTCTTTTTCATTTCCTTGGAACTTTATTACCAAAGGCACTTTTGTACCTGTTTCGTAAAGGGCCCTTTTATATCTGGGAAACGGTCCGCCATGGTCCCCGTAGAAAAATATAATTGTATTCTCATAAAGTCCGTCTTCTTTAAGCTGTACAATAAGCTTGCCTATAGCATCATCCATACGTTTGAGATTACTATAGTTAATGGCCAAATCTTTTCGTACAATATTGTTGTCGGGGAAAATAGGCGGAACGGGCACAGATTCTGGCAAAACAAATAATTCATCTTCCGTAAACCTCCATATCGCACCTTCATGTGTCATGTTAAAATTAAAAACCGAAAAGAAAGGCTTATTCTTATCTGGCCTATTTCGCCAAGTAGCCTTGTCACTACTATCGTCCCAAACAGATTCCAAGGTCCTAAAATTATAGTCTTCCTTATAGTTGTTAGTGCAGTAGTAGCCCTTTTCTCTTAAGTACTCAGTGAACATATGAGTGTTTTCCGGAACGACTGGAGAATAATTGGGAATGCCTAACTCAGGTCGATTTTCAATACTATTACCATTATACGTACGCATATTATGTGTTCCCAAGGTGGTTGGGTACATACCGGTAATAAGGCTACTTCTTGTTGGGGCACATACTGGTACCGGAGTGTAGGCATTATTAAAAATTACACCCTCCAATGCTAGTGCTTCTAAATTGGGTAAAGATATTGTAGAATCTCCGTACATTGGAAAAAACTCAGGTGATTGATCTTCTGTAACGAACCAAACAATATTTGGAGGTGAAGCATTCAAATTTGTTTTGATATTTTTCTTTTGACCAAAAAATAGTAATGGATTTGATAAACATATAACCAAAAAACATTTGGCCAATAAGGGCTTAGTAAACTTTTGTAAAAAATTATTCATAATTTATAATTTAGTTGTAGGTAAAACCAGTTCTCGTAATTAGGAAATATGAACAAAATGAGGATTCAACATAAATGGTTTCCTTATGTAGATTTTAAGAAGTATTACAATATACTCTGTGAAACTATTATGATATGTAATTGCCTATTTCGATTTTTGTACAATTCATAAAACTTTATTATGAATTTTAACAATTATAATCGAAGTGTGTTACGGAGAATGTCAGCAAAAATTTCACCAAAACCATTCTCCTAAAACACACATCTTCAAGCCATAGTTGGCCAATAAAAAATCAATAACCCGTATTTTGCTCCAATATTAAGCTAGCATCAATTTCGCCTTGCGGGATGGGAAATAATTTATGATAAGGTTGCGCATTTTTTCCTCGTTCTATTGCTTTACTTATAAATGTTCCTTGACGAATTTAATCTTCACGACTCTTCATTTCATAATAAAATTCCCATTCCCTTTCTTTGAATATTTCATTTCGAAATGATTCCTTATCAAAATCAGCAACATTCAATCCTGAAACACCTGCCCTGTTTCGTACTTTGTTAATTAAATCTATTGATTCCTGAGTAGGTCCATTAATTTCATTCAACGCCTCTGCTCTTGAAATTAATATATCTGCATAACGGATTACAGGTATATCATTCCCTGCGCTTGGTCCAGAAGCATTAGGGTCCCAGTCATACTTTAAAGGCAAAGATTGATTATTGCCCAAAAGCTGTACATGTTTTCCAGAGGTATTCGTGTATTCCGTAACAATTAAACTTTTTCTTGAATCATTATCATTGAACGAATTAACAAACTGATCAAACAAATATGCGCGCGCAGCAAATACAGCATTATTAGGATTTGGCAACGGGAAATCGTTTGGAAAAGTAACCGCATTTATTTGATTGGTATTGCCCTGAGGTGTACAGGCATTCACCCAAATCATTTCTATATTCCCTTCATTTGTTACGCTAAATAAATTGCCATAATTTGGTAGAAGATCATATTTGTTCATATTAATTATTTGTTCTGCAATATCTGCGCTTTTAGTCCATTGTTTTGTGTTTAAATAAAATTTACACAACAATCCAAGTGCAGCACCCTTCGTTGCCCTTCCATAACTTTGGGCGTCTACCGGTAAATCAATGCTAGCCTCAATTAAATCATTTTCAATTTGTACATGTATTTTTTCAATTGTAGGGCGCGAAATATCAAGAGAATCAGTAGAAGATGTTAAATATAAAGGTACTGGCCCAAACCAATCGTACAAAAGCGAATAGGCGCGACCTCTAATAAATTTGGCTTCAGCGGTTATTTCCTTTTTAAAGGCAATATCAAAATTGTCATTATCAACATTATCTAAAACAATATTCGCATCTCTAATAGCTCCATAACTTTTAGTCCATGCGCTTTGAAACCAATCCAAATTACTGGTCCAAGTAAAATCAAAAAGTGGAGTTAATTGTGCAGAGATACTTCCACCTTGATTATAAGTTTCTCCAGAACTCATAGCTGAGAAAAAATAATACCAATATTCCCTCAACTGAATCTGATTATATCCAGAGTTAAGTATACTTGACAAACCACTTTTTGAGTTGAGTGCTTCCTCGTTAGACATTTCAGAATAAACCTTTTCTTCAAGAACCTTGTCACAACTAATTGCTACAAAAATCATTGAGAAATAAATATATACTCGTATTAAGTTCTTAAATTCCATGATACATATAATTTGTTAGATAATTAATTTATAGACCAATCTTTAAACCCAAGACCCAAGTTCGAGCCAAAGGATATCCGTTATAGTCCAATTTCACATTGCTTCTACCGAAGGAATTTGATTCTGGATTAGCCCCAATATAGTTGGTTAGAGTAATTAGATTTTGCCCCGTCACATATACCTCCATTAAACGAGCAAATTTTACAGGAATATTGTAGGCCAACCTTATGGACTGTAGCCGAAGGTATGATGCATCATCGACCATTAAGGAGTTAACCTTCCCTCCTCCATAGGCATTGGGGTTTATACCAGAAGGCCATTTAGTATCTGGATTATCTGGAGTCCACCTATTTAGAGCTTGTTCTGCAATTCTATTCCTTCTGAAATTTGCAGGATACATGCTCTCAATCCGGTTAATATTTATTAAATCAGCCCCCTGTTGTCCTTGAATAAAGAAATCAAAACTGAGATCTTTATATGAAATAGTATTTTGAATTCCATATGTAAATTCAGGATAAGGGTTTCCTATTACAACTTGATCAGCTGGTGATATTTTTCTGTCACCATTGACATCCTTAAATACAGGATAACCCGGCTGTGAATCCGGTTGTGCTGAGGCTTCGACTTCACTTTGGGATTGAAATATCCCTGACACGATATATCCATAATAAGAAGCTGCAGGTTCACCAACACGATAAATCGAAGTATTACCTACATTTTGTACAAAGCCGGTAATTATATCACTTGAATTCCCTAAATCCGTTATCTTATTTTTTATAGAAGAAAAATTCAAAGTAGTACTCCACATAAAATTCTCTTGACTGATATTTATAGAATTTAGGAGAATTTCCATTCCACTATTTCTCATTTTTCCAACATTTGATAAAATTGACTCGTATCCAGACGCAGTAGGCAATGGTTTATTAATCAATAAATCTCTGGTTTCTTTATTAAAATAATCTAACGTAGCACTAACTCTTCCTCCCAAAATACGAGCATCGATTCCTATATCGATTTGTGCTGTAGATTCCCATTTCAAATTTGGATTCGCTATTCTGGATGGCCTCAAACTTGTTGCTAACTGATCATCGAGAATGGCACTTAGGCCCGAAGAATATGTAGAAATAGAATTATAATTCCCAATATCCTGATTACCAGTAATACCCCAACTAGCTCTTAGTTTTAATTCATCAAAAATATCCGGAACAAATGATTCCTTATCCAATTTCCACCCAAAGGCAAATGAAGGAAAATAACCAAACTTATTATTCTCCCCGAACCTGGAAGAACCATCTGCTCGTAAAGTACCTGTCAAAAGATACTTATTTAAATAATTATAATTTATCCGACCTATATAAGATAACAAACTGTTCCCTGCCTTATTACTACCTAGACCGTCAAAATTATCGTCACCTAAGTTAAGATTATCAACACCTGTTGCATCCGATGGAAAACCAGAAATCGTACCTGAAAATTGTGAATCTAAAAAATTCTGGTACGTTGTACCACCCAATATATTTAGAGTGCTCTTTTCGTTAAATTCTTTAACATAATTCATTGTAAATTCAACCAATTGATTAGATCGATTTAATGTGGTTATGCTAGCTATACCATTTTCTGATTGTCCCCTAATTGTTAATCGAGAATTATAGATTTCTCTGATTACGTTTTGATTGTCATAACCAAAATTAAGTTTTGTTGATAATCCTTTTAAAATTTCATAATCAATAAAAACGTTACCAAATGTTCTATTAATTTTATCTGTATTTGAAATCCCCTCTATCAAACTTAATGGGTTATTAATTGTAAGATTAGAAGATCTGGAGAAACTTCCATCTTCATTAAAAACACTCTCGGTAGGATCGTACAACAGTGATGAATAAATGGGACCAGCCTGTTCATTTGTATTTACACCATCAATTTGGTTGTTATTTTTAATGACACTTGAATTAATATTTATTCCAACATTAATATTCTCCCCAATCTTAGAATTTATATTTACCCTAGCTATATATTTCTCAATTCCTGAGTTTTTTACAATCCCATCTTGATTAAAATAATTTAGGGAAGTTCTAAATGTAGTATTTTCATTTCCTCCGGACATAGAGAGGTTATGGCTTGCAACTGGAGCAGAGATGTAGATTTGGTCTTGCCAATCTGTTCCTGCTCCAATATTAGAAATGTCAGACGAATTAAAAACAGGGCCTTGACCTCCTTCAACAGATATGTCATTTATTGAACTTATATATTCCTGGGTAGATAATATATCAATACGCTTGGCTATAGTTTGCATGCCAGAATACCCTTCATAATCAACTTTAATCTTTCCTGAATTTCCTTGTTTGGTTGTTATTAAAACTACACCATTTGCACCTCTTGAACCATAGATGGCTGTTGCAGATGCATCTTTAAGAATTTCTATAGAAGATATGTCACTAGGGTTTAGACTGTTCAACGGGTTCCTTGGATTTTGATTTGAACCAACCCCGGCTGATCCACCTGAAGAGAGCAGCGTGCCATTATCAATTGGTAGACCATCAATAACATATAGAGGTTGATTTCCTGCATTAATTGAGCTTGAACCTCTTATTCTTACAGAAACGCCCCCACCTGGTTCACCACTTGTCTGTGCTATCTGTACACCTGAAGCCTTTCCTTGAATAAGTTGATCCACCGACGCATTAACACCCGGATTAAAATCCTTATCAGAAATAGATGACACCGATCCAGTAATATCACTTTTTTTGACTGTTCCATATCCTACTACTACAATTTCATCCAATGCCGAAGCACTTTCCTCTAGCTGAACATTTAGTATAGTTTGTCCATTGAGCCCTATTTCCTTGGTTGAAAAACCGATATAGGAAATGAGTAAAATCGCGTTATTCTCAGCTAATGTTATAGCAAAATTCCCGTCAAAATCGGCCTGCGTTCCATTCGTGGTACCTTTTTCAATAATATTGGCTCCTGGCAAAGGAGTTCCATTTTCATCAGTTATGGTACCCGTAATTGTCTGCTGATATTTATCAAGTTCAATAAAGCTTTGGTCAATACCAAAGGACTTAGGAGCAGTTGGAGCTATTTCTACCTTTTTGAGTAGTATCTGCTTTTTATAAACTTCATAAGTAATATTTGTTCCTTTAAAAAGCTTATCTAGAATATCAAAAATCTTTTCCTTATCCGCCTTTATATCTACCGCTCTTTTTACATCTATTTTCTGTGTATCCACAAAAAATTTAAATTCTGAAATAGTCTCGATTCTGTTAAGTACCTCACTTAACTGTACATCGTTCATTTCTAAGGATATCCTTGTTTTTTGGGAATAGGTGGTGGCATTGATCTGCAGCATACATACTAAAAGAAAAAAGGCAGTCAGCTTCATTTTAAGATCCCACTTTAGAGTGCACATGGAGGAACACCCGATTATAATCAGTTTTTTCATACTTTTGTTATGGTTATTAATTGGTAACTCTATTTTTGACCAAACCTTTAAGTCGGGAAATGTTGCGAGCATTTTCCGATTTTTTTTTAGATTGGTCTATTATTAATTTTACGTTTTTATGTCATAGGCCATGTTGGTTTTAGTGGTTTATTTAATAATTATTTGATTATCCTTAATGGAATATTCTATTCCGTAGGTTCTATCTAATATTTCCAAAATCTCTTCTATAGTTTCTTCCTCAAAATTGGAACTGAAGGTATTATCATCCAAAGCCGTATCGCTATTGATAATGGTAACATTATATCGCCGTTCCAATTGCTGTCGAATTTGCTTGAAGGGCGTATCCCTAAAAATGAGTTTCCCTTGCACCCAAGAGGTATAGATGGAAGTATCTACCTTATCCATTTTAAAATTCTTTTGCTCCCTGTTCCATGTTCCCCTTTCTCCAGGCACTAATTGAACGTTTGTTTGTTGCTTCTCCTCCGATAAGGAATCGGACAATTCAACACTTCCGGAAACTAGTACTGTGCTGGTTTCCAGATCTTCGTCATAAGCGGATACATTAAATTCCGTACCCAGCACTTGTACGTTAATAGATCCCAAATTCACTATAAAGGGATGATCCCTGTCCTCGGCCACCTTAAAAAAAGCCTCTCCCTTTAGGGAAACCTGTCTGTTATTACTTGTTGCAAAACTCGTAGGGTATCTTAAAACGGAGCCTGAATTAACATATACTATGGTACCATCAGCCAGTTCCAATTCAAATTTCTTTCCGTATGGTACATTTAATTCATTATAAACTAATTCTTTAGATTGACTTGCTGGGACATACTTAATTTTATCTCCTGTTTGAACAGCGATTACATTACCTTCCGCATCCAAAATATTGCCACTACCTGTCTCCTTGATGATCTCCAACTTACCATTCCCTAATTGCAGATTTACTTCTTCATTGGCTATGGTTATAATTTCGTGCCCTTTATTGGACCTAGACATTAAAATCAATCCCAAGCCTAAACCTACAATACCAATAAAGATTGCAGCAAATTTCCAATATGCTCGGATTCTTCTTTTCGGTTCCTGATGTTGAACGGAATCCAAAGCGATTTGTTCCAAAAAATCCTTAAAGGCACTTTCTCTATCTACTTTTAAGTATTTCTTGGACAACAGATATTCCACTTCCATAGAATCCAAAAAACATTTTTTCACCTCTTCCAAAGGATAATCCTGAATACTTTCATACATCTTGGATTCCTCAATTTTTCCTTCAAAGTAATCCTGAACAAGACGTTCCAATGTGCTGTTTTTCATATTTCCATTATCAATTACATAAGTATGACCCCAGTTTTTTCCCAATCCCTACATAATTTTTAACTTTTTTTTATTTTTCACTAATTTTTAACGAGTTTTACCTAGATTAATCAGCAACCAACCAAATTCTCATTTTGCAAAACAAAGACGTTCTATTATTAGATAGCTTAAAGAAGGGAGACGAAAGGGCTTATAAAAACCTCTACGATCTGTATTATTCTGGACTTGTAGTGTATTGCTTTAATTTAACTAAGGATCAGGACCGTGCGGAGGACATAGTGCAACAGACCTTAGTGAAAATTTGGATTAAAAGGGACACCCTACATATTAGATCTTCATTAAAGAGTTACCTATATAGATCCGTCTATAATACCTTTTTAAAGGAATACAAAAAGCTTAAAAAGGAAGAGGTGGTATTGGCAGATCTGAAAAATACTGTCCTGATGGATTTTGTAGAAAAGGATGAATCCATTCTTGAAGAGAGAATGAAACTACTGGAATCGGCAATAGATCAACTTCCTAAGAAAAATAGGGAAGTCTTTTTGCTCAGCAAGAAATCTGGGTACAAGCACAAGGAAATAGCTGCCCAATTGGATATTTCGGAAAAGGCCGTGGAAAAACATATAAGTCGAGCTACCCAATCTATTAAGAAATGGCTCAAGGACAAGAAAAATAGTTTGGTGCTATTATTCTTGCGTTTTAGGACCTAATATTGAAAGATGTTTGTCAGGTCTGGGAAAAATAGTAGGTCATGGTATGATCGAAATGCCTTTTTTGGATAAATTTTGGATAAATGAATAAGGTGGTGATATCCTTGCCATTATAGAAATAGAAAACTGCAGTTAATAGGTCTATTTTGGATTTTAGTTATTACCTTTTATAAATTTTCAGCCAATCAACCATGGGATTAAAATAAGTCGATCCCAAAATTCATATTTCTATGACAAATCAACAAAAATCGGTATCGCGACGAAGATTCTTGGATTCAATTACTACAGCAGCACTCGCAGTTCCTTTTTTAGGAACTTCCGCCATAAGTTTGGCATCACCAAAGAACAAACTAAAACATGCCTGTATAGGTGTCGGTGGAATGGGCTGGCACGACCTCCAAAATTTTAAGCAACATCCCAACGTGCAAATCGTAGCTCTATGTGATGTAGACGCAAAAAACTTGCAAAAGGCAGCGGAACTTTTTCCGGATGCCCGTACATATTCCGATTGGCGTGAACTTCTTAAAAAGGAGGACGATATTATTGACTCGGTGAATGTAACGGTACCGGACCATAATCATTTTGTCATTGCCTATCAGGCGATTCAAAATGGAAAACATGTCTATTGTCAAAAGCCTTTGTGTCATGATGTGGCAGAAGTTCGCAAACTTACCGAAGCATCAATAAAGGTCGGGGTAATAACCCAACTGGGCACCCACCATGCCTCTGGCAAAGGTGATCGTTCGGCAGTTCAAATCATTAAGGATGGTGTTATAGGAAAAATCAAGCACGCCTATCTCTGCTCCAACCGTCCAGCAGCGATAGAGACCTATAGGCTGCCAGGCCCGCGCCCACCTAAAGGTCAGGAAGTGCCTCCCCATTTAAATTGGGACCTTTGGACCGGAACCGCTCCTATGCGCCCCTATGCTCCCAAAATCTATCATCCGGCCATATGGAGAGCGTGGCAAGACTTTGGAACTGGGTGGTCCGGAGATATCGGATGTCATATATTTGACGCCGTTTGGAAAGGCCTTGGACTACAAGCACCTACGTCGGTCGTGGCCAAGGTTCAAGAGTCGTGGCAGAAATCTTCGGAACGAAACGGGGATACATGGCCGCAGGGCGACCATATCACTTGGATGTTCCCTGGCAACGAGTTTACCGAATTGGATGTTCTACCTGTGGAATGGTTTGACGGGGAGTTTTACCCGCCTTGGGAAATACAAGCTTTATTTCATGGGAAACCATATCCAGCAGAATCGGCCATTCTCATTGGAACCGAAGGAGCCTTGCTCATTCCCCACCGTGAAATGCCAGTTCTATTGCCAGAAAATAAATATATGGATTACGAAATGCCAAAATTGGATGACCGCAATCACTACCACCATTTTGTGGATGCCTGTTTGGGTAGTGAAAAAACAGAATCACATTTTGCTCAGTCTGGCCCCATGACCGAAGCCATCCTATTGGGTACGGTTGCCATACGACTGCCAGGCACTGTCTTGGAATGGGATCCGGCCAATATGTTGTTCCCAAATAATCCAGAGGCCAACAAATATCTTCAACGTAAGTATCGTAAAGGCTGGAGTGTGGCTGGATTTTAATGGGTCTGACAAATCGATTGTTTTAAAAGGAAGTAAAATAATATTACGGCCCTTGGAACGCATCTTTTAAAAAAAAAATATCCATAGGGTGTAATAATCTTTGTCTTTAGCCACTAACCAAGAAAAGATTAAAATTATGACACTAAAAAATGCACTTGACCATTTCAAAAATTTGGAATCCAAATCGACTAAAAAGTCTGAAATTAAGATTTACCGAAAGTTCATTCAGATATTGACGAGTTTAGAGAACAGTGACTTGTTGGACTCTGAAATTCAATCTATTGAACAGCAACTAGATGTTCTTCATTTAAATGCAACTACAACAAAAAATAAAAAAGCACTAAAACAGTTTCTAAAATATTTGAAGGATACTTTTTCCTTAACCCCTAAAGGCTATTACACCAACCTTGGTATAGGATTGGGATCATCATTTGGAATTATTTTTGGAATAGCAGTACTTTCGAATTTTGAGCGGTCTCTGGGTATATCGTTCGGCATTGCCCTCGGAATGCTAATCGGCCTAGTCGTAGGACGTAATTTGGATTCGCGGGCCAAGGATGCAGGGAAGATGATATAATACCCTTTAACCAAGCCAATAAACTAGAAGAGTGAGCAACGATTTTTATACATCTTCCATTTTGCCGTATGCCGCAATTATCATAAAGATATGCAGGGCATATACCAATACCCAGCAAGATTTCGAGGATTATTATCAAGAGGTGTGCTTACAAATTTGGAAAAGCAGAAATAACTTTCAGGCACGTTCCGAGTGGTCTACATGGGTATATAGACTATCTCTTAATGTATGCATGACCTTGTTGAAGAAACAGAAAAACAACCGTCAGCGTATAGCCTCGGATAAGCTACCCTCAGATATATCGGATGAGCCCCGTATTTTTATCGACGATTCCCTTGAGCAGCTTTATGCTGCAATTCGGCAGCTGTCCGAGGTGGACAGAGGGGTGATTTTGCTTTATCTGGAAGAAAAAACCTACCAAGAAATTGCAGATATCATTGGCACCAACCCAAATAATATTGGGGTGCGGATAAAACGAATTAAAGTACGATTAAAAAAAATCTTAGATGGAAAAATCAATTGAAACCATTTGGAAAGAAGGTTTCCTAAATAGGGATGCATTAATTGCTCCCAAGGTAAACGACATTTACAACATGAAGTCGATTCATATCATCGATAAATTCCAAAAATTGTTCTTGATCAATATATGGGGAATTATCATTGGCTCTTCCCTGCTATTTATTGCGTCCTATTTTGCAGGAGCTTTGCTTGCCGGCAGTATTGTACTAATAATGATGCTCTGGGTTGCATACACCGCTTACCATGAATTAAAGGCTTTGGAAAAGATAGATAAAGGGCAAAGCAGTTATACTTTTTTAAAATCCTTTAAGGATTGGATATCCAAATCTATAGATAGGTATGGAAAAATGTATAGGGTAGTATATCCTGTCCTAATACTTGTTTTCTACTTTGGAATCTGGTTTTCCGATATATTTGCTGGCAAGCGGGAAATGGTCGCAGCCAACTCAAATGATATGGTGTTCGGGCTACATATCTACACCACGATTATCATTATAATTGCGGCTGTTCTGATGGGCATTTTCAGTAAGGCAATTCATAGTAAGGATGTAAAAACGATTTATGGGGGAATATTGAGAAAGCTCGACTTGGCCCTTGCTGAAATGGAGGAATTGAGAGATGAACACCCCCTATCCTAAGGAGAGAAATGCGGAATACACTGAATACAATTAATGAGAAAATAAAGGGTTTTCAGGGGTTAGTTTTTTAAATAATGCTATCTTACAACTTACCAGTTCAGACGTTAAAACCCCCTCAAATTATATTATTAAGGTGTAAGGCCATTATTTTAACTTTTAGAGATGTATCAAAAGCTTAGTGCAATTATTAACTCTGTATCCCCTATTTCGAGTAAATCATTGGCAAAAATCCAAGAGTTGGTGGAATTCATTGATGTAAAAAAAGGAGAACTAATAACCGCCGTGGGACAAAATAATAATCTGGAGTATTTTATCCTTGAGGGAATCTGTAAAAGTTTTCTATACACTCCGGAAGGAGATGATGTAACAATTTCATTCTTTATGTCGGGCTCAATAATATCCCCTTATACAACAAGACATAAAGACGGGAAATCCATTATCAATATACGCGCTTTGACCGATACAAAAATAGCAACTATCAATGCAGAAGAGTTTGAACAATTAATGCTGGAAGATCTGGAAATCAGACATTTCGGCAATACTGTATTAAGAAATGAATTAATGGGCAAAGTTCAAAAAGAAATAGCATTGGCTTCCCTTAAAGGTAAGGACAGGTTACAGCTACTGAGAGATAATTTTCCGAATATAGAAAACCTCATACCACATTCTGACATAGCTTCATATTTAGGGGTAACCACTATTTCTTTAAGTAGATTAAGAACACAATCTTAACGCTTATCATTTGTTAATGGAATATAATATTGAATTGCTAACCTTTGTTTTCTAATCAAAAACATTCCTTATGTCAATTTTAAATTCCTTGCTTCTAAAGACTTCCTCGGTAAAGAAAATGTGTATTTCATTCGTTGCAAGTCACTTGGTCCTGCTCCTGATGATGGTATTTACTTTGCCGGTGATCAATGATCAAATTGGAACCCAAGTTTTCGATCTCCAAACCTTTGGATATGATGTTTCCGTAGCAGAATCTATTGTGAACAATTTAAATGATGAGACTACTGCACTTTACCTTTTCCCGCAATTAACACTATTGGATGTATTGTATCCTTTTTTATTGGCACTATTCTTAAGTAGCCTTTTGTTTCGACTATTTAAAATAACCAAAACAACTAGTAAGGTAACATCAATACTGTTGGTTGTTCCATTCCTGGCGATGATCTTTGATTACGCGGAAAATATATGTGTCATATTAATGATTACGAAATCAATCGAGACATCCGAAACCATAGTCCTTATATCAAGTACCTTTACCGTTTTAAAAGGAGTACTGACTTCAATTGCCTGGATAGCCATTTTAATTTATACTATTAAATGGTTAGGAATAAAAATTATTGAGCGGAACAAAGAACTAGCAACAGCACATCACCCAAAAAGCTCTGGCAATAAATTTTGAAATTCGCTTTTCCCTTGAGATGTAAGAAAGGGAAATAATATACTTAAGTAGGCATTCACGTAATAATCTATATTATGGGTATCCAACTTATTTGAGTAAAGTCGACTGGAGTACAGCCAAGTATTACCATAATTAATCATTCTTTCTGCTAGAAAGTTATACTCCTTTTCAAATGATGCTTCCCTCATCAAGTTTTTTTGTTTCAATTTTTGGAATAACAAAAAACACCCACTTATCCTTTTTTTGTAAACTTCTTGGAAATGTTCCCTCACCCTATCGCTTATGGACAGAAGATTGTATAAATCGGTCCAAAAGAAGGTATAATCCAACATTCTCTTCATACTGCTCTCAACATCATTTCTTAGCTGTTCCATGGATACGTCTATATTGGGCAATACATCAACCCTTTGATCGAATTCAGAAACCATTTCAAAATATAAAGCTTCAAAAATATCCTCCCGCTTTTTATAATGATAATTTAAGTTTCCTGAACTCATATTCATTTTTAAAGCAATCATTCTTATAGTGACATCATGATAGCCGTTTTCGTTAAATAAAGTCCTGGCGGCTTCCAAAATCGATTTCTTTTTTTTACTCATTAGTAAACTTGTCCTAAAAATATATTATTAGTAAATTTGTCCTAAAATTACAAAATGAAATCATTATACAAATCCGAAATAGGTCAAAAAGAGATCATAAATCTTTATGAGCAAAAAATAAAGGATTTAGACATAGATTATAATTACAAAATTATTAATACTGAATTTGGGAAAACCAATATTATCGTCACAGGAGATTCAACAAAACCCCCTATTTTGTTGATACACGGTTCCAATGGCTGTGCTCCCATAGCATTGGAAACTTATCCCAATCTGTATAAAGATTTTCAAGTATTTGCCATAGATGTTCTTGCCCAACCAAATAAAAGCGCAGAAACTAGATTGAGTATGAAAGACAATAGCTATGGCGTATGGATCAATGATATTATAAATCAGCTAAAGCTTAATAATGTTACCATGGCCGGTTTTTCCTTTGGGGGACTGATCATACTTAAAACATTGAT
Organism: Arenibacter sp. S6351L; assembly: GCF_023016025.1. Taxonomy (NCBI): domain Bacteria; kingdom Pseudomonadati; phylum Bacteroidota; class Flavobacteriia; order Flavobacteriales; family Flavobacteriaceae; genus Arenibacter; species Arenibacter sp. S6351L. The sequence goes on from NZ_JALKBB010000019.1 coordinate 48,194, forward strand.
TCAGAATGAAAAAAATATCAAAGAAGTATTTTTGTCGGCCCCTGCTTTTATAGTCAATGGAAATCCACTAATTTTATTATTCAGGGTGTTTCTTCCTATGAAGCTTTATATAAAAACCCAAAAGGTCAAATACCTTGAAAACTTTTTAAAAACCCTATTTACCGAGCCAGATAATTTTGCTCTTAAATATTTGGCAAAAGTCTTTATTCAATTTAGAATGGATTTTACTCCTGTTCCCGTTATAACTAAAGAAGAGGCCTTACAAATAAGTACTCCGATCACCCTGTTTGCCGCTAAAAAGGATATTATGTTTCCAGGTGCGAAAATGCTAAAACGCGCCAAAAAGATTTTTCCTTCGTTAAAAAAAGTAGTAATGCTGGAAAACTCCAAACATGTGCAAAACAGGACGGATAATTATGCCATTGAAAATATAATATTGAAAAATTAGAGTGCTGCATGTATATTTACATAACACTCATATTTAACATAAACCTGTATTAGGGCAACCAAAGTTAATTGAAGGATTTTTTTACATTATCAATCGTCCAGGGCAAGGAAGGGAAGAAAAGGTATCGGTGGCAAATTGCAATAACCTTACTAATTCTCTTCATACTTGGTTCCTTGATAAACATACCTTTTAGTAGGGAAGTCAAACGATTGAAATTGGAGGCCGGTTTGGCAAACCTTAATCTGAAGGGATCAATTTATGATGAACTGTTGACCATTGGCATTAGTAGTCTTGTTTTGGGTACAATATTGATTTTTATTGGTTTATGGGTTTCATCAAGAGCCAATCTGGGAGCTCCTCTTCTGGCCAGTTATTTTTCCAAGGAACCTACACACAAAACATTACATTGGAAAGCCTTACTTTCAAGTATTCTATTAGCAACAATAGTAGCCTTACTCCTATTGATATTATTTGAAGTGCAAAAAGAGTTTTATCCAGTTTCGCATAAACTAACACGCCCATCCAAACCCTTTTATGCCCTTGTGTCCTTCTCCGCCGGAATTAGCGAAGAAATAATATTTAGGTTAGGTTTGATGTCTTTAATAATTACGGTCATTCAATATTTGAAAAAGGCAGAAAATCCGTCGAATAAAATGATATGGACTGGCATTATAATTTCAGCAATAGTATTTGGCCTTGTTCATCTACCATTGTCAAAGAATTTTGTGGTGCCAACGCCTTTTACTATTGGTACAACAATGATAGGAAACTTAATAACAGGGTCAACATTCGGGTGGATATTTTGGAAACGGGGATTATTGATCGCTATTATGTCACATATTACCTTTGATCTAGTCTTTCACGTCATTGGGACACCATTTGGTTAAAATACAATTGCGATTTATACCAATACCATGTATCAAAGCATTACCCGCCCCCGGATATGGCAAGAGAGTTCAAGGCCATAATTGAGCAATTATGAATATTTCCTATATTGGGAATCATTAATACCAAATCCATCATTTACTCAACCCTGTGAATACAATCCCCAACATATCATTCGAGAGCGAAGAAAACGAAAAAGAATTCGAGTTCCTTCATCTATCCAAGTTGTTTGCCAAAATTAAGGCAGGTTTGGAACATAATCCCCACTTGCCACATAGGGTCAGCTTTTTTGCCTTGTTGATTGTTACCAACGGCGTAGGAAGTCATCAAATTGACCTGAAGGAGTATCCGTTAAAAAAAGGGACGGTTTTAAAAATAGCCAAAGTTCAAGTACATGCCTTTCAGGAAAACCCTAATTATGATGGATTCCTTATTTTGTTTACCGAGGAATTTGTCCTGAATTATTTTTCCAAATCTTCTATCGAGTTTATTTCCCATCTGTATAATTATCATATTTCCAGACCACTAGTGCATGGGGGAAATTTAAATGAAGCCTTCATAGAGGAGACACTGGTTGAATTGGAGGCAGAAAACACCTACGCCCAAAGGAACATTGTAGGCGCCATTCTAGAGTTATATCTGCTAAGATTGGAAAGACTTACAGATTCTGCCCAACTGCCAAAGCAGAACCATCAGCATTATTCTATGTTTCTTGATTTTAAGAATTTGGTAGAAAAACAATATACCCTAACCCGGAATGTAAAGGACTATGCAAAAATGCTACAGGTTTCTACCAAACATTTGAACCTGATCGTAAAGGAATTTACCTTGAACACGGCCAAACATTTTATTGATGATTTTGTAACGCTTGAAACAAAAAGGGCCATAGCCAGTACAAGTTCGAGTTTAAAGGAAATAGGATATGCCATAGGTTTTGATGAAGTGACCAATTTTACCAAATTCTTTAAAAAACATACTGGCACTACGCCCAAACAATTTAAAGCGGGAATATAAAAATGTGGTTCCGTATTTACCATTCTTACCCTAAGATTTTCCGCGTTGTTACTTTGATTTAGTAAGATAAATTTTTGTCGACTCTCATTTACACTATTCCAAAAAAAAACAACCCTGCTCCTATTCCATTTATGAAGCCGCTAAAACTCTGGTTTCACATTTACCATTTTTATCAAAACATTCACCTTTCCCAAGGTTTCTATTATTGCGAATTTTGTAAGGAATTAAACAAGTCTTCAAATTAAATCTATTAATATGAACAAATTGAAAAGTCAAATAGCGGTTACATACTCCTTTAAAACAGTCAGGAACCAAGCAATTATAAAAGGTGCTTTGCTTATTTTGGGAATTATTTTGATGCAGGCATGTCAAAATTCACCCAAACAAAATACATCCCAAGTGCAGGATGAAGAACATCCGAATATCACCAAATTAAAAAGTCAGAATGCCGAATTTATTCCAGAAATCATCAAATTGAACGAAAAGGTATATGTGGCCGTAGGCTATGATGGTTCCAATGCCTCTATGGTTATTGGAGAACAAGGGGTAGTGATCATTGATGCGCTACGTGCCTTGGGTGCAGCGGAAAAGGTAGCGGAAGAGTTCCGGAACATAACCGATAAACCTGTGGAAGCTTTAATTTATACCCATGGCCATCTGGATCATACTGGGGGCACATCAGCTTTTACAGGCAATAACAAAGACGTAAAGATCATTGCACGGGAGGGATTTAAGGATGAGTTAGAGGAGCATTCACCGGTAGAGCCCATATTAAAACAGAGAAACATACGTCAATTTGGGCGCGATTTACCTGCTAAAGATATCATTAACAGAGGTGTGGCCCCAGGTATTACTCCAACTGATAGGGCCGGAAAAGGGTATATTGCACCTAACCTTACATTTCAAGACTCTATAACCCTTAACCTGGCCGGCATAGATATTGAATTGCATGCCGCTGATGGGGAAACAAATGACGAGCTCTTTGTTTGGATTCCCGATCTGAAAACATTATTTGCCGGAGATAATTACTACAAATCATTTCCAAACCTTTATGCTATTCGGGGTTCGCAATATAGGGATGTAAAATCATGGGGCGAATCCATTCAAAAAATGAGTACCTACCCAGTGGAATACCTTGTACCGGGGCATACCCGTCCTGTTTCAGGAAAAACTCTTGTCCATAGCAATTTAAAAAACTACTCAACAGCTATTTTAAGTGTATACCAACAAACCATAGATGCCATGAACAAGGGCTATACGCTACAACAAACCGTTGACAGCGTAAGGTTGGCCGATTCGTTAATAGAGCAACCCAACTTACAGGAGTTTTACGGGTCTGTGCCATGGGGCGTTCGTTCTATATTTTTGCACTATGTAGGCTGGTTTGATGGTAACCCTACCAACCTTTATCCCCTTTCTTCATCACAAGAGGCCAAACATATGGTTGAATTGGCAGGTGGAGAGGAAAAAATGTTTCATAAACTGAGCCAAGCATTAGAAAAAAGTGATTACCAGTGGGGATTAGAGTTGGCCGACTATCTACTAAAAACAGACTATGAAAAAGTTAAAGTCACAAAAGTTAAGATAGCGCTTTTAAGAGCTTTGGCAGCAGAGCAAATAAATGCCCCAGCAAGAAACTATTACCTATCCTATTCTTATGAATTGGAGAAGAGTTTGGAAAAAAGCGCCTTATAACAGTTTTATAGGCGGTTTCAGAATCACCATTATCCTTTATACATTCACCTTTTTAAATAGCCAAATCGATGGCAATTTTGTAAAAAAACAACTATGAGTCAAGTAGCCAATTGCCCAAGCTGTGGGGGCAAATCCAAAATAAAAGAAATAGATGGCCAGCTTACTTTTGAAGCCATTCAAGATGCCGAAGTCTTTAAAAAAGTAGCTCAGCTTAAAAAGGCAGTGGAAAAATTTAAGGAAAAAGCCGAATCCTTAGAAAAGGAATTGGAAGTTTTAACGACAAACAAATAGAATGAATTTTATAAAACGAAACTACGGGTGGATGATTGTAGCCGTTTTGGCCATCTTGCCCCTATTTATCATTTTTGGTATGTTTAATATCGAATTTTCCAATGGGTTGTCCATTAGCTTGATTGAAGGTGCTGGAAGTGAAGGAAGATCCACTTTGGAAATGTTGTATCATATTTCCGGTGAATTTGCAATACGTTGGATGACAGCTGTTCTTACTTGTACCCCCTTCTTTATACTATTTGGGGTCAATAACCTTTTTGTACGCCAAGCCATGGGTATAGCTACAGCGGTATGGAGCATCCTGCACTTCATCATTTTTGTATGGGGCGAAGGTCTTTTGGAAACATTTACCCAAGCCAACTACATTGCTGGCTTTATAGCGGTACTTATATTGCTACCATTGTTGTATACATCCAATAGAAAATCCATGAAACGATTAAAGGCGAAGTGGAAAAAATTGCAAAGTTTGGCGTATGTTGCCATAATTCTGAGTTTACTTCATGTAGCTCTTTTAGATAAATCCTGGCTGATCTATGCGGTAATTGTTGGCTTGGGATTTATTATAAGAATAACCCCTATTAAAGAAAGCATTATGGCATATCGATTACAAATTAAAAAAATATAACTCATGAAAATTGCAGTAACATCCGTTAGCGGACAATTAGGGGCTTCAATAGCAAAAGCATTGATTCAGGAAATTGGTAAAGAAAACGTAATAGGCATTGCACGCACACCTGAAAAGGCGAAGTACCTAGGTGTGGAAGTGAGAAAAGGCGATTACAATAGTCGTGAAGATTTTGATACAGCCTTAAAAGGAGTTGATAAATTGTTACTGGTTTCGGGAATGGACCATCCTCAAAAGAGAATTCAGCAACACCGTAACGTGATTGAAGCCGCAAAGCTAAATGGAGTTCAAAAAATAGTGTACACCAGTATTGTAGGCGATGAAAAAAATACGGCATTTAGTCCGGTGGTGCAAAGCAATCGCCAAACGGAAGAAGATGTGCGCAACTCTGGTTTACAATGGATTATTGGCAGAAACGGCATTTATATTGAACCCGACTTGGAATATATGGATACCTATGTAAAAGAAGGAAGCATTACTAATTGTGCGGCAGACGGAAAATGTACATATACCAGTCGTGAAGAATTGGGTTTTGCCTACGCACAACTACTTTTAAATGATAGGCTTAACGGACAAACCCTAAATCTTGTTGGAGAAGCCATTACCCAAACTCAATTGGCGGAATATATCAATCAGGTGTATAAAACCAATTTAAAGTATAATACAGTTTCCGTTGAAGACTATAAAAAAGAACGCCAGGCTGCCTTGGGAGAATTCCTAGGAACTATCATTGCAGGTATTTATGAAGGCATTAGAAATGGTGCCAACGAGGTGGTTTCAGATTATGAAAAAGCTGTCGGAAGACCACATAAATCGCCTTTGGCCATGATAGAGAATTATCATAAAAAGCATTCATAAAAACAAAAGCATGAGTTTAATTGAGTCCATATTAAAATCCGTAGTATTAAAAGATGCCCTAATCACTGAAAAAGTGAAACTTTCCGAGGCGGCTTTTAAAATTCGTCTAAAAAACGAAACCATAGGCAAGATCAACTTTATACCCGGTTCTTTCCTACGTATGGGACTCGGTATTGGCAAAGACGAATTGTCGCTAAAGGACAAAATGAGAAGCTATAGCATTTGGGATATCAACAAAGACAAGTCGTATATAGATGTAGCCATTGCTACCCACAGCAATGGTATTGGCAGTCAATGGATAAAAGAATGCAATGTGGGCGAAAAGATTTATTTTAAAACCAAAAAGGGCAACTTTTTAGCGGAAGATTCTGCAGATAGCTACATGATGGTAGGCGACCTCTCTGCGCTATCACACCTTTATATGATTCGTAGAAATATAGGCAAAGACAAACAGGTGGAAAGCATTTTGTACAGCCAAGACAAACAGGACCTATTTCCTGATGTTGACGGTACCCTCCCATTCGATTTTTACGAATTGCCAGAAAACCCTTCCGAAGATATTATTACCATGGTAAGAGAAAAAGTCTCTACTTTTAAAGGTGAAAAAATGGCATACATAGCAGGCGATAGTAGACTTTGTGTGGCCTTAAACCGGTTTTTTAGACAGGAACTGCATTGGGAAACCAAACAAATCAAAACCAAACCCTTCTGGAATCCAGATAAAAAAGGACTTGAATAATGGATATATTGGACCAGTACAAAGAAGTTCGTACTTATACGGAGCAGATCTGCAAACCACTCCAAACCGAGGATTATGTGGTGCAGGTTGCCGAATTCGCCAGTCCGGCAAAATGGCAATTGGCACATAGCAGTTGGTTTTTTGAAACCTTTGTGCTGCTTCCCCATCTCCCGAATTATAAGCTTTTCAATAAGGATTTTCCCTTCTTGTTCAATAGTTATTACAACAATGCAGGAGATAGGGTCTTAAGGGCGAAACGCGGTAACCTTACCAGACCGACAATAGATGAAGTTTATGCTTACCGACAATATGTGGATACTGCCATGTGGCAATTATTGCATCAAAAGTTGGATGCCGACATGGTTCAATTGGTCACTTTAGGCCTGCATCACGAGCAACAACATCAAGAGTTATTGCTGAGCGATATCAAATACATGTTTGGACAAAACCCACTATTTCCTGCCTATGATTCCGACACTAGTTTACTGGGCCAAGAAAGGAATATAGAAACAGGTATCGTGAAAATCCCAGAAGGTGTATACACCATTGGTTACCAGGGAGAAGGTTTTTGTTTTGATAATGAATTGGGAGTCCACAAAGTATTTTTGCACGATTTTGAGATTCAAAAAGGCTTGGTAACCAACGGCGAGTACCTTGAGTTTATTGAAGCTGGCGGCTATACAGATTTTAATTTGTGGTTGGATGAAGGTTGGACATGGTTAAAGCAAAACCAAGTTTCAATGCCTTTGTATTGGCATGAGGTAGATGGCCAATGGATGCATTATACCTTAAAAGGATTTCAGAAAATAAACGAAAACGACATTTTAAAACACGTAAGTTTTTATGAAGCCATGGCTTTTGCTGAATGGAAAGGTATGCGGTTGCCCACAGAATTTGAGTGGGAAATAGCTTCAGGCCAACTTAATTGGGGGCAGCGCTGGGAATGGACCAATAGTGCATATTTGCCTTACCCTGGTTTTAAAAAAGCCGATGGTGCTATTGGCGAGTACAACGGCAAATTTATGATTAATCAAATGGTGCTTCGTGGTGCCTCCATGGCTACTTCACCAAAACATAGCAGGCCCACTTATCGCAATTTTTTTTACCCAAGTGCCCAATGGCAATATACCGGAATACGATTAGCAAAATGAACAAACAATTCGCCATCGATGTTAAAGAGGGTCTAAGTAAAACCCCTAAAAGGCTGTCCTCAAAATATTTTTATGACGAAAAGGGTTCTGCACTGTTTTCTGAAATAATGAAATTGCCCGAGTATTATTTGACTAATGCAGAGTTTGAAATTTTTCAAAAGAAAGCTTCTGAAATTATTGAACTATTAGGACTCACCACTGAAAAAAAATTCGACCTTATCGAGCTTGGTGCTGGTGATGGGTACAAAACCATTGAATTGCTTAGAGCATTGGACACCTGCAATTTTCAATACCTGTACACCCCAATCGATATTTCCGCAAAAGCCCTACATCAAATCGAAGAAAATATCCAACGGCAATTTCCAAAGAAAAAAATAAGCCCCAAACTAGGGGACTATTTTCATATCCTTCATGAATTAAAGCCCTCTCCCCTTCCTAAAGTCGTACTGTTCCTTGGCTCTAATATTGGAAACATGGAAAATACTGAAGCCAATGCCTTCCTAAACCATCTTAGTGAAAACTTATCCAAAGGCGATAAAATTATACTTGGGGTAGATCTAAAGAAAAGTAAGGACATTGTGCTACCTGCTTACAACGATAGTCAGGGTGTAACCAGTGCATTTAACCTAAATTTATTAAGCAGAATAAACAGCGAACTGGATGCCGATTTTAACACCGATTTGTTTGAACATACTCCTATGTATGACGAAGAGGAAGGGGTAGCCAAAAGCGCAATTAAAAGTATTGTGAATCAAGAGGTGGAGATTAAAGTTTTGGACATGAAAGTCACTTTTAAAAAGGAAGAGAAGATACACACCGAAATTTCACGAAAATACGACGACACTGTCATTCAGACCATCTGTTTACATACGGGGCTAAAAATTGTTGGTAAGATCACAGATTCTCAAAACTATTTTGCCGATTATATTATTGAGAAACAATAATCTAAACAATAAAAATTTGGCTTACAAGAACTTGTCCTCGTCAAAAAAACGTAAATTGGAACTAATTAAAATGGTTGAAAATGGTATCAAGAACATTAATTATTATAACGATAATATTATTGTCCTGCAAAAATAATGACTTGGATAATGGCGCATTTCAATCGGGCAGTTTCAATATAGAAAAAGACTTCCTATTAGTTCAGTATGATTGTAAAACCGATGTAGATGACCTGCATACTATAGCTGCCTTTTTTACCCTCATGTCCGATCCCAATTTTTCTAAAATTAATTATCACGCCGTTGCAGGCACCTATGGTATTCAGAGTGGCTTATACGTTCCTCCCAATCCATTAATGGAACTGGCTTTTAAAGACAATTGGACGGATGCACATAATAATACACAAACCGCAGTGGAACAAGTAAAGTCCAAAATTACTGCAACCCTTTTAAATAAAGGTGATGTATGGATAGCCGAGGCGGGCCAATCAGATTTTACCGCAGAACTTATTAAATCCATTCAAGCCAATTTACCAGAAATAAACACCTCCGAAAATATACATGTGGTACAACATTCTGATTGGAATGAAAAATCTACCTCTCCAGAGGATCTTGAATTTGTAAAGAAAAACACCGATTATCATAAAATACCGGACGGCAATGTCGTTGGTAATGGGACACCTGGGTTTCTGTCAGCAGAATACACCCAGTGGAAGGATAAAATCACAAATCCAAAATTGATTGAAGTTTGGGAACTCGCTATTGACATTTCAAATGAATATAACGGAAAAGATGGGCGCTACAACAATAAGGCCATTTCACAAGGTGGTATGGACTTTTCGGACCTCTCTGAAGTTTGTTGGATTTTGGGAATCAATGATATTAAGGATACGGAACAATTTTTTAATATCTATTCCAATTAAAAAATCCGCCCATCCTTAGGTAAATAATTTTGTAGAAAAGTCTAATTGAAAGTCACTAGTCTTTTGACTTTTGAACACAACATCCACCTAATTTAATATTTATAAATTGGGCCAAGGAAATTAATGGTCTCTGTACCTATATTATCGGTTTGCATTTCAAAGTTCCCCGTTACTCTATTACTTAACTTTTACAAGTTTATAAAGTAAATAAATATGAGATTTTTCGGATTTTTAGTAATTGTCGGCTTCATGGCAACATTACAGGGCCAGTCTTTTAAAGGTAATATTAGTCATGGAAAAACAAGCTTTAATTATCAAATAGAACTTGCGCCGATTGAAGGTAAAACAAGGGCATTTTTTTCAAGTATGGAAATGAATGCTTTTGAAATACCCTGTCAAAACACGACTTATGACAAAGACTCCCTCAATTTTTATGTGATCAGTGATTATTATACCTATGAATACAAATTCTTGCCGTACAATCGGAACTTCAAAGGACAGTTAAAGGTTTATTCCAATGAAACAGAAAAATTATTAAACACTTTTGAGACCGAGCTGACCCCTGATAATTTAAAAGAATCGGACCTAATTGAAAAACAGGAATTAATCTTTGTTTCCAATACCCTGAAGCTTCATGGTACCTTATGGAAGCCTAAAAATGCAATAAAAAAGGGTTTGTTTTACGTGACTTCCTCTCAAGGAAATGACCGAAGTGGCACCAATGCCGAAGCACAATACTTTGCGGATTTAGGGTACACAGTTTTTAATTATGATAAACGTGGAACTGGCAAATCTGAAGGAGATTGGCAATCCGCAACCATTGAAGAACTTTGTATCGATGATATCAATGCCTTGGAATTCTTCTCCAAAATATCCTCACTGCCTTTATCGGTAATTGGTATTAAAGGAAGCAGTCAGGGAGGTATAAAGATACCATATATCTTGTCTAAAGTGCCCGATTTGGGTTTTGGGATTTCCATCAGCTGTCCCAGTGGAACCCTTATGGAAAGCGATTTGAACCATTGGAGAAATTTGAACTACGATATGTTGGGAAAAGCTAATATTGATCGGGCTCTAAATGTTCAAAAAGCGGGGTATGATTATCTCGCAGGCAATATTTCATACGAATCATTGCTTACGATAAAAAATGAAAACGGCAAGGAAGATTGGCTTAAGCATATATGGATTCCCGAGGAGGGTGTGCAAAAGGATTATAAGTTGAATTTTAGTGGACTACCGTATTTTGAGAAAATAACACAGCCCATATTGGTGATTCAAGGATTATCGGATGAAATAATTCCTAGGGATAGTTACAAAACCATCGAAAAAGTAATTAGTAAATCCAATTCAAATAATTATAAGGTCATTACTTTAAAAAACACATCACATTCTATGACATCCGTTAATAATGAATTTCCTTATTTTCAATTATTAACACCGGAGTATTTAACAGTAATTACCAATTGGCTCAATACAATGGAAGCTAGATAATTTCTCCAAACAGCAATTGTTGAAATAATGGCCACATTATTGCTAAAATAAATGTCCGTTAAATATTGAAAATTAGTACGTAAACCCGGTTCTTTGTCTGGAACACCCTCGGTGTTAATTATAACCTAAAACCATCGAAAAAATCTTCTGGAATTATGATGATAAGAACACTTCTTTTACTTTCCATATTCTTAATTGTTCAGCAAACGTTTTCACAAAATTTTAAAATCAATTCCCCGGACAAAAACATAGAGCTTAATATTGAGGTCGATGGTGGAATATCCTGGTCTGCTTCCCTAGATGGCAATATTTTGATCAAAGAAGCTAAAATAGGAATGGATTTCTCCACTGGGGAAGATTTTGGGGTAAATTCTAGGGTCAAAGACCATACTATAGAAGAGTTTTCTTCCATGATCTACCCTGCAATACCCCATAAAGACGCTGAAATTAAGGATGAATATGTTCAATTGGCAATTACCTTCAAGGGGCAATATCAGCTCAAATTTAGGGCGTACAATGATGGTGTTGCCTATCAATTTATAGACAAGAATAAGAGGGGAAGAAATGTAATATCAGAAAAGGCCATGTTCACGTTTCCGGAGGGAGCAAAATCCTTTTTTCCGCAAGAAGATAGTATGTACTCACATAATGAACGTTCCTATTTGGACAAATTAGTAACAGACATCACAACTGATGAATTTTGCAGCTTGCCGGTAGTTTTTACGACCGATAAAGCGAAGGTTTTGATTACTGAAACAGCCCTTCATGATTACCCGGGCATGTTTATGAGAGGGAACGGGAATACCTCTGTAGATGCCATTTTTCCGAAATTTGTCCTAGAGGCAGTAGATGATAAAGCACAGCCCGATCGTAACCAAACAATTACCACCGAAGCAGATTTTATAGCAAAAGTATCAGGTAATAGGGAGTATCCTTGGAGAGTGTTTATTATTAGTAATGACGACCGCACCTTTGTAGAGAGCAACTTGTCCTATCAGTTATCGAGACCACAGGCCATAAAAAACACAGACTGGATTAAACCGGGCAAAGTGGCATGGGACTGGTACAATGCCAATAATATTTATGGTGTCGATTTTAAATCAGGACTAAACACCGCTACCTACAAATACTATATTGATTTTGCTTCTGCCAATAAAATAGAATATATAATACTGGATGAGGGATGGACAAAATCCACTACAGAAATTCTCGATTTTAATCCGGATATAGACGTAGTTGAATTGATTAGGTATGGAAAAGAAAAGGGCGTGGACATTATTCTTTGGACGCTATGGAAACCCCTCCAGGCCAACCTTGTTGAAATCCTTGAAACCTACAAAAGTTGGGGTGCAAAAGGAATTAAGATCGATTTTATACAGCGCAGTGACCAATATGTGGTGAATTCCTATGAGCAAATAGCAAAAGAATGTGCTAGACTGGAATTGTTGGTTGATTTTCATGGTTCGTTCAAACCTTCGGGCTTAAGACGTGTATATCCCAATGTTATCAACTATGAGGGTGTAAAAGGTAGTGAAAATAATAAATGGAGCAAAGATGTTACTCCCGAGCATAATGTGACCATCCCCTTTATCCGGATGGCTGCAGGCCCAATGGACTATACCCCTGGCGCTATGAGCAATAGACAAAAAGCCAATTTTGGCATTAGCGGCAAGCGACCAATGAGCATGGGGACACGGGCTCATCAAGTGGCTATGTATGTGGTTTATGAAGCTCCCTTACAAATGCTCTGCGAAGCGCCCTCAAGGTATTATCAAGAACAGGAGACCGTAGACTTCATCACACAAATTCCAACAATATGGGATGAAACCATTGTGCTTCACGGCGCAATAGGCGATTATATTGCGGTGGCCAGAAGAAAGGGTGATAAATGGTATATTGGGGCTATGACCGATTGGACATCCAGGGATTTGGAATTGGATCTTTCGTTCTTAAAAGAAGGGAACTATAAAATGGAGGTGTATAGGGATGGTATAAATGCCAACCGATATGCGGAAGACTACAAAATAGATACGATGGAAGTCAATAGGGAATCCAAAATCATGGCAAAAATGGCTCCAGGTGGTGGATGGTCGGCCATCATAGCAGTTCCGAGCCTTTAATATTAATTAATACCTCTTTATTACAAGGGGATATGTCATTTATATACAATCACAATAAATTGTACAATGGGATATCTTTGCCCTAGTACTGTTATCACCCTTTTATATCAATCAACAATAAATACAATGCATCGAATTTACGTAAATTAGATGTGATAAATCACAACTAGTAAGGAACCTATAGTAGATGCAAGTAAACAGAAACAACAAGTCAATTGACTACATACCAAAATCAAAAATTTGAGAATTTCTTGGTAACAAAAAAAAAATGAAACTACCTCCATACTATAAATTTCCACAAATCAATTCCGACACCTTTGTTCTACGGCAAGTTGAAATTGAGGATATTAAAGACATTGTTGAAATATCGTATTATAACTCCCAACCAGCTTTAACGGTTGGGGATGCAATAGCAATGCAAGACGAAATAAACAAGGACTATGAAAACGGTTCGTCAATTCATTGGGGCATTGCGGACAAACGAACGAATGTAATAATGGGAACAATAGGCTATTATCGTGGTTTTGACAATGGTATTGGAGAACTTGGTTGCGTTTTAAAACCTGAATTCAGTGGAAAAGGTATTATGACAACGGCAGTGAAACTTGCAGCCGAATTTGGAATTAACACTATTGGGCTTACAAAAGTTATAGCGATTACGACCAAACAAAACAGCAGGGCCGTAAAACTATTTGAGCGTCTTAACTTTATAAGGAAAGCAGATCTTCCAGAAGATGAAATTGAATTTCAGTACATTAAGGGTGACTAAGAAGAAAGTGCAAATCAGTTTACTTCCCAAGTCTTATGGGCTCGTACTTAGTTTACTAAACTAAATTATTTTTACTTTTAAAAACATTTCCTTTTAACGTTGGATTGATTAACCTCTTAAAATTGTAAATTCATCTTCCACTAAACAAATATTTATGCGATTACGAAATTCCCTTTTCCTAGGTGCGATTATAACTTCCCTCCTTTTTATCGCCTGTCAGAACACTGTAAAAGAATCCGCAACCATGCTTATTTATGGAGGAAATATTTATACCGTAGATACTACCCAACCCATGGTGGAAGCAGTAGCCGTGAAAGACAATACTATACTTTTCGCTGGTAGCCTTGCCGAAGCGGAGCAATACAAAAACGACCAAACAAAACTGTTGGATCTGGAGGGCAAAACCATGACCCCGGGATTAATAGAAGGGCATGGCCATTTTATGGGATTGGGGTATAATGAATTGGATTTGGATCTAAATAACACCACCAGTTATCAAGAAATAGTAGATGTGGTGGCCGAGAGGGTCAAAACAGCAGCACCAGGAGAATGGATTATAGGTAGAGGATGGCATCAAAGCAAATGGAAAGAAATGCCTTCTGAAACAGTAAATGGCTTTCAAACACATGATTTGCTTAGTGCAATTTCCCCGGACAATCCTGTTTACCTTGGGCATGCCAGTGGTCACGCAGGTTTTGCCAATGCCAAGGCCATGGAAATCGCTGGCCTAATGGAATTATCCAAGGAAGGAATAAACAAATTTGAGGTTGAGGGTGGCGAGGTAATGCGCGACGCCATGGGAAGGCCCACGGGTATTTTCAATGAGCTCGCCGAAAGCCTTATCACAAAACATATTCCGGAGAACACCCCCTGCAAAAAACATCAAGGCATTTGAAATGGCGGTTGCCGCCTGCCATAAAAATGGTATTACCGGTTTTCATGATGCGGGCATAGACAGGGAGACCATTACACTGTACGAAGAAATGAAGGCTAAGGATAAAATGAAAATTCGCCTATACGGTATGCTAACAGGTTGGGATAAAGAGTTGCTCAATGAATGGTATAAAAAAGGACCTATGATAGATCCCGATAATTTAGTGACGATCCGCTCCGTTAAATTAAATTGTGATGGTGCCTTGGGTTCAAGAGGGGCTTGGTTGTTGGAATCCTACACGGATAGACCTGGACATTTTGGCCACGAAACCCTCCCTATGAAATTTGTAGAAGAGACGGCGCTTAATGGATTACAGTACGGTTTTCAGGTATGCTCACATGCTATAGGCGATAGGGCCAACAGGGAAGTACTTGACCACTACGAATCGGCCTTTGCTGAATTGCCCCAATTGGCAACCAATCACAGGTTCCGGATAGAGCATGCTCAACATTTGCATCCAGACGATATTCCCCGCTTTGCCCAATTGCAGGTTATTCCTGCCATGCAAGCTATACACATGTCCTCCGATAGGTCCTGGGCCATTGACCGTTTGGGGGAACAGCGAATCAAGGAAGGTGCCTATATGTGGCAAAGCCTGTTGAAAAGTGGTATACCCATAGTGAATGGCACCGATGTGCCAGTGGAACCATTAAACCCAATTGCCAGTTTATATGCGAGTGTAACCCGGAAAACCTTACAAGGAACCCCTGACGGAGGTTATGAGCCAGCCGAAAGGATGACTCGGGAGCAAGCACTTAAATCCTATACCTTGGATGCAGCCTATGGTGCCTTTGAAGAAGACATTAAAGGTTCTATAACTATTGGCAAATTGGCCGATTTTACGATATATGACCGGGATATAATGAAGGTCCCAGAAAAAGAACTCTTAAACACTGGGATAGCCATGACCATTTTTGATGGAAAAATAGTGTATACCAAGGGGGATTGAGTGCAGGGAATACCTTTTGTGGGATAATTAAATGGTACGAAGTAATTTACTTAAATATTAAAATAACACACATTTACAAACCAATAGAGCCCATGAACTATAACAACAAAAAATTCAGGATCGTTGAAAACTCGGAAAACGGGGAAACTACCAATGAAACTATTTTTGAATATTGGCAAAAGGGCAATATTTTGACTTCCGAATATGAGGGTGGGCAAATTGTAAAAGGACATTTGATAGGTTTGGTAGACCCGGACGGGAATATTGATATGCGTTATCATCAAATAAACAGTAATGGCGAAATCATGACAGGGGTCTGTAATTCAAGACCGGAGATTCTGTCGAACGGAAAAATTAGACTTTATGAAAATTGGCAATGGACAAGTGGCAATAAATCCAAAGGAAAATCTGTCATTGAGGAGATCTAAATATATATTCATTTGGGCAAGATGACCAACAACTCCCAAAATTTGTGGTTCAGCACTAATTTGTATTCAAATTAAAAATGTAAGAATTTACTTATAATATTCTATAAAAATAGTCGTTCTAGAAAAGTGAACTCTATAATTAGTGCGAATATGGTGTTTTCGAATACTAATTGTATTAATATTTTGTATTAATCTATTATAATCAATGGCTGAATTCTCTTCAAGACGAGTAAAACTGGTCTTCTGTTTATCATTATTAACAACCATTATATCTACAATTTGGTTTTTTATAGCCAAAAGCTTGGATATAGGGGACTTAAGCTATTTTATAGGGGCCACAATACCATTGTTTATCATTTCTGCGCTTGTTTCAAAAAAAGGCAACCTAACCATTGCCCGCGTCATTTACCTGATTGCCTTTAACCTAAGTGTTACCCTCACTGCTTCATTTATTGGAAAAGCAGGTAGTGTTGAGTTTATTTTAATGTTTGCCCTGGCATTGCCATTTGTAACCTTTTCCTTTAGAAGGGAAAGGCTCTTTATAGTGATATTTTCCGGACTTTCAATGATGCTTTGGTTTCTCCTATATTACACCAATTTTGATCTGTTTACCAATACCCATATGGATCCTGAATTGGCCGGTAAGTACGTTTATCCCATCTCCATTGGCACAACCATTTTATTGGTAACCTATCAGTTAATTTATTTCTCTTACATAAATGCGCAATATTATTCCAGCATCCACAGCCAGCGGGAAGAAGCCATAGAGGAATCCAATGCCAAATCCAGATTTTTGAGCATGATGAGCCATGAGATACGGACCCCTTTAAATGCTATCACCGGCCTCTCTCACATATTGGGGGATTCCAATCCACGAAAAGATCAGGAACAGAATATAGAAGCATTGAATTATTCGGGGAAGATTTTGCTGAACCTTTTAAACAATGTTTTGGATTTTAGCAAAATGGAATCCACGACAATTAGCCTGGATCCGATTCCTACCAATATTATGTTGGCAGTAAAACAAATTAAAAAGATACATGAGCCCAGTTGTTTGCGTAAAGGCATTACCCTGGAACTGGAAATTGATGATGACCTTCCTGTCGTTCAATTAGATATAGTACGTTTTAACCAGGTAATAAACAACCTAGTTTCCAACGCCATTAAGTTCACCGATGAAGGAAGTGTAACCCTGAAGATCACAAAATTGAACGAAACTGCAGATACTGTCCTTTTGCATACAGAAATAAAGGATACCGGTATTGGCATTGCTCAGGATCAGCATGAAAAAGTTTGGCAGGCGTTTACCCAAGCCTCTACCAGCACAAATCGCTTGTATGGTGGAACCGGCCTAGGGCTGCCCATTGTAAAAAGTATAGTGGAAGCCATGGGGTCCCAAGTAAAAATTAACAGTGAACCTGGTGTTGGCAGTAGCTTCAATTTTGATTTGGAGTTAAAATTGGCCTCCAACGAGGAACTGGAACAAGCTACCCAGAAAAAAGAACATGATCTAAAGGGAAAAAGAATTCTATTGGTAGAAGACAATCAGATCAATGTTATGGTGGGAAGGCAAATATTGGAAAAGGCGAACCTTGTCGTTGATGTGGCTTATGACGGACAAGAGGCTGTAAACAAGGTTCGGGAAAATGATTATGACGCCGTACTTATGGATATTCAGATGCCCATAATGGACGGATATACGGCTTCCAAAGAAATAAGAAAATTCAATACAGATACTCCAATTATGGCCTTATCCGCCTCTGTATTTATGGAGGTAAAGAGCAAAATTATCGAAAGTGGAATGAACGGTTTCATTTTCAAACCTTTTGAACCGGAAGCCCTTCTGGACAAAATTGAAGACGCAATGCAAACCAAAATTCCAGCTGATATAGTTGCCGACTAAGAAAAACTGTTTGCGCATCATTGCCGTTATTGGGGTGATCCTAAAATTAGGCCAATCTTCCCATAAAATCTTCACTAAAAAAAAGGAAAAGTTTACAGTATCCCAAAGCTTTAACAATAAGAATACCTTAAAGCAATTCTTAATATTAAGAATACACTACCAATCCACACGAGTGTATCTAATATGACTTCTTTAATTTGAATCGTTTTTTTTAATGGGATAACAAAAGATTATCCATAAAAATAACAATTAGGTAATATTGAAAGGTTTAATTACCAACTGAAGTAATTAGTCTTATTTTTACAATTATACCCGAATGAAAAAATAGCTATTTAAATATTTATCGATAACTATATAACATTCCGGTTTTAAACATCTATGGTTTAATTCTATTTAAGACACAAAAACAATATCTCAATGGCACATTTTACCCCGAAAATTGCTGAGGAAGACAGACTTGCTGTTCCCGATACCTACAAACACTGGAAAAAATGGGGTCCGTATTTGGCAGAAAGACAATGGGGTACTGTTCGGGAAGATTATAGCGAACATGGACATGCATGGGATTTTGTAGGTCATGACAAGGCCCGTAGCAACGCCTATAGATGGGGAGAAGAAGGAATAGGTGGCTTTTGCGACTCCAGGGAGATATTATGTTTGGCTCCTGCATTTTGGAACGGCAAGGATGAAATTTTAAAGGAACGATTGTTCGGCCTTACCAATAATCAAGGTAATCACGGAGAAGATGTTAAGGAGCTCTACTTTCATCAGATGTCCACCCCAACCCACTCTTACTGTAAATACCTGTATAAGTATCCACATAAAAAATTTCCATATCTAGAACTTGTCAATAACAACATTCGTAGCCGGGAGGATATGGAATATGAGTTGTTGGATTCCAAATCTTTTAATAACAATGCCTATTTCGATTGTTATATTGAATATGCCAAAGCGGACGTGGAAGATATTCTTATGAAAATCACGGTGGTCAACAGAGGCCGCAGAAAGGCCAATATACATGTGCTGCCACACCTTTGGTTCAGAAATTTCTGGAAGCACAATAAGCGATTTAAACGTCCTTCCATTAAATCCGTTGCAGACAACTGCTTGCAGTCCAGAAGTATAAGAAACGGTAGACACTACCTTTATCACGAGAATGGCGATCAACTCTTTTGTGAAAACGAGACCAACAATAAGCGAATTTATAATGTTGCCAATGAGGTAGACTATGTTAAGGATGGTATAAACGATCATGTAGTAAACGGCAAGCGCACCGTTAACCCTGAAAAGAATGGTTCCAAATCGGCCATCTGGCACAAATTTAAGCTAAAGGCCGGTGAAGAAAAGAGTATAAGGGTACGTCTCAGTAAAAAGAAATTGCAAGATCCCTGGGCAGATTTTGATGCTATATTTGAGGAAAGGATAAAAGAATGTGAAGAATTTTATGATAGCAAACTAAAGAAAAACTTGCCCGAAACCCACCAAAAGATAGCCAAAAGTGCCTTCTCAGGTTTGTTGTGGACCAAACAATTCTATTATTATGATGTCTTTAAATGGCTTTTTGGAGGACCAGGGGAACCAAAACCTTTCCGTGTGGCCGCTAGAAATTTTACCTGGCAGCACCTTACCAATAGGCATGTAATATCTATGCCCGACAAATGGGAGTATCCTTGGTATGCGGCCTGGGACTTAGCCTTTCACATGGTTTCCTTTGTAGAAATAGACCCCTATTTTGCCAAGGAACAATTGCTCTTGGTACTGCGGGAAAATTATATGCACCCGAACGGACAAATTCCTGCCTATGAATGGAACTTTAGCGACGTTAACCCTCCTGTCCATTCCTGGGCGGTATGGAATGTATATGAAAAGGACAAACAAAGGAACGGTACAGGGGATACCAAGTTTTTGGAAAATGCTTTTCAAAAACTACTCATCAATTTTACTTGGTGGGTAAACCAAAAAGACAAACATGGTACGGATCTCTTTGAAGGTGGATTTTTGGGGCTGGACAACATTGGTGTGTTCGACCGTAATCATATGCCGGAAGGGGTTAGCAGAATGCAGCAAGCCGATGCCACCAGTTGGATGGCTATGTTTACGGTAAATATGCTGCGTATGTCGCTAGAACTGGCGAAGACCAATAAAGTGTATGAGGAGTCCGCCGCCAAATTCTTCAGGCATTTCCTGAATATTGCCTGGGCCATGCACCATATTGGGAAAAAAGATATCTCACTGTGGGATGATGAGGACGATTTTTATTATGACGTGGTTGAACTTTCCAATGGGGCAACAAGTAGATTGAAGGTGCGTTCCTTGGTAGGTATAATTCCAATGTTTGCCGTTGAGATCATTCATAAGGACCTCTTTGAACAATTGAAGGAATTTAAGATTAGGGCAGCCGAAATTGTTCGTACTAGGCCAGATCTCGCTTCCCTGATCTCCAATATTGAAGAGGCCAATCCAGAAGGTAATTATCTGTTTTCTATTATGCGTGCCTATAGGTTGGAAAAACTCTTGAAGCGCCTTTTGGACGAAGATGAATTTCTTTCAGACTTTGGTATACGTTCGCTTTCAAAATACCATAAAGATCATCCTTTTGTATTCGCTCATAACGGTCATTATACCATTCACTACGAACCTGGTGAGAGTCGCTCCAATATGTTCGGGGGCAACTCCAACTGGAGAGGGCCCATCTGGATGCCATTGAATTATATGATCATTCAATCTTTGCGAAAGTACTATACCTTTTATGGGCCAACCTATCAGTACGAGTTCCCCACGGGATCCGGTGTTAAGCTAAATTTAAAGGAAATCGCCAATGAGCTCACCAAGAGATTGGTGAAACTTTTTGAACATAATGCGGAAGGCAAATTCCAGTATCATGCTGATGATAAGAATAAACTTTTCTCAAAAGATGAGCACTTTAGAAACCAACATCTCTTTTACGAATTTTTTGATGGCGATAATGGTAAAGGGCTAGGTGCTTCGCACCAAACGGGCTGGACAGCATTGATCGCCAATCTCATCATGGAAATGGAAGAATCCGGGTCCTAAAACGGACATTTTCTAAAAACTTATAAAAATCTAGACCTCACATTGTGGGGTCTAGTGCATTTAGGGACTAAAATTCCACCTAATTTACTATCTTTCTACAGTAGTAGGGAATCATTACCAATTTCTTCCACTTAAAATATAGGCATGCTCACCGCATTACTACAATGTTGAACACAAATTAAACCAAAAAATTAAAAATGAAAATTTTCACTTCCCTTGCGTGCTTTCTCCTTTTTAGCACTTATTTAATTGCACAACCCCGCCAAGAACTAGTAGAAGTTATTGTAAGCCCAAACCATACCGATTGGACCTATTCTATTGGGGAACAGGCAGAATTTACTATTTCAGTTTATAAAAACAATGTTCTCTTAGACGATATCGAAATTAAGTACACTGTCCAGCCCGACCCTGGGTACCGAACCTTAAAAATTTGGGATGAGGGCACACGTACCCTTAGAAACAATTCCACAAAAATTAAGGCCAAAAAATTCACCGAACCGGGATTTCTCCGTTGCACAGCAACCGTTGAAGTAGATGGCAAGGAGTATTCTTCCTATACCACGGTAGGTTTTGCACCAGACAAAATACAGCCCACGACCACTTTACCGAAGGATTTTGAGGCGTTTAGGAATAAAGGCAAGGAAGAATTGAATCAAGTACCCATGAACGCGGTACTGACCTTGATGCCTGAACGGTGCACGGACAAGGTAGATGTATACCATGTGCAATTGGACAATATAAAAGGTAAAATCTATGGTATTCTTACCAAACCCAAAAAAGCAGGAAAATATCCCGCCATCCTACATGTGCCCGGTGCTGGAATAAGACCCTATTCTGGGGAAATTGACGAAGCTGCGGAAGGTTTTATCTCTTTTACCATTGGTATTCACGGCATTCCCGTAAACTTGGATAAAAGCGTTTATGACAATCTTAGCAGAGGGCCCCTAAACGGTTACCAGACCTTTAATTTGGATGATAGGGATAATGCCTACTTCCGCCGTGTATATCTCGGTTGTGTTAGAGCAGTTGATTTTATAGAAAGTGTGGATGATTTTAATGGCGAAGATATTGCGGTAACCGGTGGTAGCCAAGGCGGTGCGCTTTCCATTGTGACTGCAAGTTTGGATGATAGAATTGATTATCTGGCTGCCTTTTATCCTGCCCTATCCGATATGACCGGATTTTTACATGGGCGTGCCGGAGGTTGGCCTCAGATTTTCGTGGACGAATTCACCAACAAAACAGAGAAAATAGAAGTTTCCAAGTATTATGATGTTGTAAATTTTGCTCGCTTCGTAAAAGTACCGGGTTGGTACAGTTGGGGGTATAATGACAATGTTTGTCCACCTGCCTCAACTTATTCCGCTTATAATGTAATGACTGCACCAAAGGAACTACATCTTTTTCAAAAAACACAACATTGGCACTACCCTGAACAAAAGGAATTGAAAAAAGAATGGCTATTCGCGAAGCTGAAGAACTAAGATAGATCGGGCCCCAAAGATTTGGTCATGGACTTTCCAATATTTAATTGAACCAATCTAATCGTAAATGAAATCAAAAGACCAACATCGTAGAGAATTTATTAAACAAAGTGGTTTAGGCCTATTGGGCCTAACCTTATTGCCTTCGGCCTACGGTAGGATTGCTCCTAGCGATCGCTTACGGGTGGCACACATTGGTGTAGGCGGTATGGGGAACAACCATATGAAATGGTTCAGCGCCCTGCCGGAGGTGGATGTAGTAGCCCTTTGCGATGTAGACGAAATGCACCTTGCAAGTAGCCTAAAAACAATGGAAACCCTTCAGCCCGGAAAAAAGGTGAAAGGCTATGGGGATTTTCGAAATATTCTGGACCGTAATGACATTGATGCCATCACCTGTGCTACCCCGGACCATTGGCATGCACAGATCGCAACTTTGGCTTTTCAGGCAGGAAAGGATGTGTACGGTGAAAAACCACTGTCCTATGATGTTAAAGAAGGGCAAATGATGCTCAAAAATATGGAAAAGCACGACCGTATTTTTCAAATGGGAACGCAGATTCATGCTACCGATAATTACCATCGCGTGGTAGAAATTATAAAGTCGGGCGCCATTGGTAATGTACACACGGTTCGTTTATGGAAAACAGGTGCACCACCAAATTTGGGCAATCCTAAAAGTGTGGCCATCCCCAAAGGTCTTAATTGGGATATGTGGCTGGGACCTGCACCCTATGTAGATTATATGCCGGAGAAATGCCACTTTACATATCGTTATTTCTTGGATTATTCAGGAGGCTTCTTTGCCGATTTCTGGTGCCATATTGCCGATGTTGCCTTTTGGGCCTTGGAACCCAAGGGTCTAAAAAGTATTGTTGCCCGAGGGGAAAAAGCCGAAGGCATCGCCGACACGCCAAAATGGATCGAAATCGATTATGAGTTCGACGGTTTAAATCTTTATTGGACCAGTGAACCTCCAAATGTTCCTGGTGCCGCAGAGCGAGGAATAGGCGCCTATTTTGAAGGAGACAAGGGGAGTTTAATTTGTGATTACAATTCCCGTGAAATAACCATCAATGGTGAAACTATGACCGATATCCCGGAAATACCACAAAGCATTATCCGCTCTCCGGGGCACCAACAAAACTTTGTGGATGCCGTAAAGTCGAGAACCCAACCTGAATCAAATCTGGCCTATGCCCGCACCATGACTCTGCCCATGCACTTGGGATTGATTTCATACAGATTGGGAAGGAAACTCAATTGGGATTCGGAAAAGGAGAAATTTATTGGAGATTCTGAGGCCAATGGCCTTTTGTCCAGAAAACCTCGGAAACCTTGGCGATTGGTGACCTAATCCCTATTTACCCTAAACAACTATCATTGATAAAAATCAATCGAACCCATGTTGCCCAAAATAAACACAACGCCTAATAATAAGCCCTGTTTGACCCCATTTAACTATGATTTCTGTATTCTTAAGACTAAATATTAATAGTTTTAAGCATTTAAAATTTGTGCTAAAATGAATAAAAGAATTGCCTTGAAAATTATGTTCCTATTGCTGGGAACACTTTTAATATTTCATGTATTAATTTTCACGGAGCAAATACCCTATGATAAAGTCTGGGCAGGTAAATTAAATTCTGTTGAGGAAATGAAAGCCTTTGAAGCTTTTTCCATCCTGATCAATCTCTTCATGATTTTGATACTGTCCATTAAATACAAACTTTTGGAGAGCAGAAAAAGAAATAAGGTCGTTGATATACTCATATGGATATTTGTGGTCTTTTTTGCCCTGAATACGATAGGCAATATGTTCGCCAAAAGTTTGATAGAATTAATTTTGGGAGGTATTTTGACCCTGGTTTCATCCATTCTTTGTTTTATAATTGTTAAAAAGGAAAAAATAAAAACAACCCAATAAGCCAAAGTCGCTCCTCTCTTGTCCTGCATAAGTCAGTACAAAACAATAAGCTATCATATCAATCCAAACTAAAAACGAGATAACATTCCTGCTATAAAATTAAGAGGGAGCTGGTCCATTTCTATAATATTCCCGAATTTTACAAAAACAAAAATCCATTATAATGCCTGAAAACAAAATTGCAGTAGTAACAGGAGGAAGTCGAGGCCTAGGTAAGGATATGGCCATTAATATCGCAAAAAAAGGAATCGATGTCATTATTACCTACCACTCCAACAAATCGGCGGCAGATAAAGTTGTGGCCGAGATAAGGAACATGGGCAGATTGGCGCATGCGCTACAATTGGACACCGCTAAGATTAATTCCTTTGATCAATTCTTCAATCAGCTTTCCACTTATCTAAAAACCGAAACAGCTAAGGAAAAATTCGATTTTTTGATAAACAATGCCGGTACCGGAATTTATCAACCTTTTATCGAAACCACGGAAGAACAGTTTGATGAAATGGTCAATGTTCATTTCAAGGGAGTCTATTTCCTAACCCAAAAGGCCCTGCCCTATTTAAATGACGGTAGTAGAATTATTAACATTTCTTCCGGTCTAACCAGATTTACTTTTCCAAATTCATCGGCCTATGCCCCAACTAAAGCTGCTGTAGAAGTATTTACCAGATACTTGGCCAAAGAATTGGCACATAGAAAAATTACCGCAAATGTTGTGGCTCCAGGGGCAGTAGCAACGGATTTTGGTGGTGGAGAGAACAAAACAAACGAGCAAAAAAGAAAGGCTGTAACCGCTGCCACTGCCTTGGGAAGAGTAGGAGAACCTGAAGATATTGGCGGTGTGGTGGCATTTTTGTGTACCGAGGATGCCCACTGGATCAACGGTCAACGCATAGAGGCTTCAGGAGGGATCCTATTGTAGAACAGTTTATAATTTCTTAAAAAGGGGCCATAATATTCCGTATGACATGGTAAATGAATTTATCCTACCATTTACAATTAATTGAAGGTGTGTAACATTGGTCACTGTGCAAAACTTATAATTCAAATACCTTAGTTCCATAAATATTCTAAATATAGAACAATGGAACAAGATCAAGTAAACGAACACATCAGCATGCCACGAATTGGGGATGCTGCACCAGAATTTAAAGCTGTTACAACCCAAGGTAATATAAATTTCCCTAGTGATTACAAAGGCGACTGGGTAATCCTATTTAGTCATCCGGCCGACTTTACTCCTGTTTGTACCTCGGAGTTTATGACCTTTGCTACAATGGAAGATAAGTTTGCAGAAGCCAATTGTAAGCTTGTTGGTCTTTCAATAGATGGTTTGTACAGCCATATTGCATGGTTACGTACCATAAAGGAAAAAATAGAATACAAAGGGATGAAAAATGTTGAAGTAAATTTTCCTTTAATTGAAGACATTACCATGGAAGTTGCCAAAAAATATGGAATGATCCAACCCAATGAAGATTCAACAAAAGCGGTTAGAGCTGTTTTCTTTATTGATCCAAAGGGGATAATAAGAACTATTATTTATTATCCTTTAAGTTTGGGTAGAAACTTTGATGAACTATACAGAGTAATCATTGCGTTGCAGGCCGCTGACGAATTTGGAGTTGCCACTCCTGCCGATTGGCGTCCGGGAGATGATGTAATAGTGGGACCCGCCGGTTCTTGTGGTACAGCCAAAGACAGAATGGAAGACAGTGAAATAGATTGTAAGGATTGGTTCTTCTGTACCAAAAAGTTGGATAAGGATACCGTACTGGATAGAGTGTTGAACAAAAAGAAAAAACGCGAAGCCCTAACAACCTAAAAACAAAGGCCAATATTGGTCCTCTTTAAGGAACCGGGTAATAAACTAGAAACCCCGCCATTGTAGCGGGGTTTGTTATTTTATAAAATTTCAATATGCCCGTGGTTTCTTAAATACGGGTCCTAGAAACAAAAAGAGGGCTTATAAGCCCTCTTTACAATATTTATCCCAAGAAAATTGGTCTACTCCTCTTCCCCTTCCAATGCTCCAACTGCCAAGGCTTCTTCGTTTTCAAAAGTATCCAAAGCTTCCAAGTCTTCATTAAGTACGTTGGACTCCGAAGTTGAAGCCTTTAGGGCATTAAACTTTTCCAATTGGTCCATATCCCCTTCTTCGCCTGAAAAATATGGAAATACATCCATGATCGGAGATTCCGATATTACAGGAATGGTGTAATCGCCCATGGTACCTTTCATGGCCTGTATGGTATTGTCATAGGCTTCCTTTACATCATTGGCCTGTACCAATAAATAAGTATTGGTTTTTCTTTCCTTACCACTATTCTCGTCAAAGGCAATTAAAGCCACCTTTGATTTAAACCAGCGATCGGAATTCTCAAAAGGATGCACCTCCGAAAAATTAGCAACTTTTATATTGGTAATCAAGAATTCTTCACTAGTATAAGCGGCCATCTCTTCGTTTATTCTGCTCTCCGCTTCGGTATACGATATCGCATCCAACAAATAAGTTTCCGTTGTTACTTTCTGTTCTCCAGTTTCATGGATTTTTCTATATTTTACCTTGCACTCGTACCAAGTCTGACTCATATCTATATTTTTTTAAGGATGCCAAAAATAGTCCTTAAAGAAAAATTTGCCCCCCTATTCCTTAAATAGATATTCACAATTTCTGAATTTGGGATATATAACAACACCGATCGTAGGTAGGCTCTTTTGCTAGGAAAGTTTCCGCTACGACATAATTATCCGAAGACCAACATTTTACGATAGAAGGTTTTAACACGTAGGTCTAAACTGAAGATTTAAGAGTTCGGTAGTTAAGTTATATTTCAATTCACAATGGTTCTCCGACAATATTCCAGCTATAAACTATCAAGGTCAAACGAATATATATTGCCCAAATCATCGGAAAAAAATATAAGTTTGGCCTCCTTGGGTAAAAAACTGGCCTTACTGGACGTAACATCACCATTTTTCCCTTTTATTTTGGTTTTTAATTGGATGAGTTCCCGAAACTCCCAGCCATCTTTCTTTTTTACTATTTCATTGACTGAAATAATATATAAATTATTCTCTCTATTTTTTACGGCGTGTGCTTCATATATTTTTCCGGATTCAACATGATTAATAATAGGACGGGAAGGACTTCTTTGAGCAGTGAGGTTCTCGTACGGAATGTTCGTCCATCTTCCCTCTTTGTCCCTTATCCGTAATACAAACTGAGGTTGATTAATTTGATCCACGCTGTTCTTGGTAACCAAGGCCATTTCCCCATTTTTAAATACAGTAGCATTCAAGTGATCGTCTGCATTATTATCGCCCTGTTGAACAATTATGGGCTCCGACCAGTTATTGGGCTCTTCCCCATCCATGTGGATTCGCTCAATGATAGATTGACTGTTTTGGTTGGACCAGATAACGGATACTTGATTTTTTAGACTGACTATTAAGGAAATATCGTCTTTATTAATGTCTTGTGCCAGTGTAAAGGGTTCCGACCAATCCCTGCCATTCTTGGAATGCCAAACCATAATTCTTTGGTTCACATCCGCAACCACCCAAAATTGGTTTTTGGAATCTCGGGTAATGGTAGCAGTTTCAAGGGATTCACAGTCCTGTGGAATAGGAAGGGATTCCTTCCACTGATGTTCGTATTGTTTGCTTTTGCGGGAATACCTTATTTGAACTACATCCAAAACACATTCCCCAACCAGGACTATATGCGCGTCATCACCTGTACTATATACGTCTGCCCTACTGGGTAAATTATGCCAGGCCTTATTTACTTCAAATTGACTCGCCCAGGAAGAAGTCTCCTTTTTCAATAATTTGGGACCATCCCCATCCCCTACTATTACCCACTGCCCATATTGGTTTGTCCATGATTTTGACTGGGGTTTATCCGCGGTAGCATCCCCGTAATTCACATGAAAAATAGGCTCCAAATAAAGCTCCGGGGTATTGGTTTCTTGGGCAAACACCCCATATCCGCAGATCATTATACAGAAAAATGGAGAAAAAGAAAATAAAATGCTTTTTAATTTCATACTGCTGTTAACTATACTGCCAAGTTAATCTAATATGTTTATAGGTAGGATGAAAGGAAGGTTAGCTATATATTAATAATTTGAAACTACTCATCACCTATAAAAGTATCTACCAATGTGGCAGAAGGTTAATTATGTTGACTCCTCTATTGATCAACTTTTGACTTAGTTTATATATCATCAATAATAGGTAAAATTTACCCTTAGTGCAACTAAACTATATGGACTATAAGAACATTGATATTTTTCCAATATTTTAAAATACACCAAGGGTTTCTAATTTAAATGATTTCCAGCTTATAAAACTCCTCTAATTGGGTATTACAGCTGAAGTTGACTTCCAAATCCTTGACAATTCCCGTTCCAACACCATAAACCCATCCATGCAGGTAAAGATCCTGCTTTCTTTCCCATGCATTTTGAACAATTGAAGTTTTCGCTAGATTGTATACCTGTTCCATAGCGTTGTATTCAACAAAGCGTTCAAAGAGTTCCTCTTCCCCCTTTATTACTCCCAATGCAACTTGGTGGTGTCTGTAAACATCCCTGATATGACGAATCCAATTATCTGCAAGACCATATGACTTACTGCCCATAGCGGCCTTTACACCCCCACAACCGTAATGTCCACAAACAATTATGTGTTTTATCTTAAGTACGTTGACCGCATAGTCCAGGACGCTGAGCATATTCATGTCGTAATGTACCACCATATTGGCAATGTTTCTATGCACAAAAACCTCTCCTGGTTTGGCACCAATAATCTCATTGGCAGGTACCCGACTGTCCGAACATCCAATCCATAACAAAGGGGGTTGCTGTCCCTTTTCCAGTTTTTTGAAAAATTCCGGGTCACTATCCAACTTGGATTGCACCCACTTACTATTATTCTCGATCAAGCTTTTATAAAATTCTGTTTTCATGTTGTTTTCGTTTTGCTATTAATGGCCTAATTGAAATACCTGATGTCCGAAATATTTCCTGAAACTTTCAGGATTATCCAAGGTTTCCTTTTCTGCAATCATTTTAATATTGATGTTATTGTTCTTCGCCTTGATTGAAAATTCATCCAAGTACTCCAAGATATCGTAGTCTAGAATTTTGGTCTTTCTAAAATCCAGTTCCAGGTAGGAATCCTTTTCCAAAGCATCCAACTCCTTCATGATAGGCCCTTTATTTATAAAGGTTACCTCCTCGGCAAAGTTGATATGAAATAAATTTTGTTTCCCTTGGTATTCTTTTAGGAGCACGTGATGTGAATTGTAGTAAGACTTTAAAAGCACAACGATCAACCCAATGGTCAACCCTATTAGAATACCCTTCAACAAGTCGGTGGCCACAATGCCTATTACCGTTACAATAAAGGGAATGAATTGGGCCCTACCCAATCTATACATCTGTACAAACGACTTGGGGTTGGCCAGTTTATAACCTATTACCAAAAGAACACTGGCCAAAACAGCCTGGGGAATGAGGTTGAGCAAGGTAGGTATGGCAATGACACTTAGCAAGATCAGGAATCCATGTAAAATAGCGGAGAGTTTGGACATTGCCCCACTCATCACGTTCGCCGTACTACGAACAACCACTTGTGTTATTGGTATACCACCGATCAATCCTGAAATACTGTTTCCAATTCCCTGGGCAATCAATTCCCTGTTCGTAGGTGTCTGTCTCTTATAGGGATCCAATTTGTCCGTGGCCTCCACACTCAATAAAGTTTCAAGACTTGCTACAATGGCGATGGTAAAGGCAATTACATAAACCGATCCATTGGCCAGGGAGGAAAAGTCAGGTAGTGTAAACTGTCCCATAAAAGACGAAAAATCCTTAGGAACGGGTACACTTACCAACTGACTTTCATGCAGGGTCAAAAAACCTGATGTCCCAACAGTAACATAGAGGATTATTCCAACTATTACCGCAATAAGCGGGGCAGGAATTAACTTGAACATTTTATTTTTTTTAGCCAAGACTTCATCCCAAACCAATAGTATGCCCAATGATACCAAAGTAATCAATATGGCTCCAGGGGTAAATTGATCATGAAGTCCACTTAAATTGATTCTATCGGTGTTGACATCGCCACTAAATCCTAAAGCCAATGGAATCTGTTGTATAAAAATCATGATTCCTATTGCGCTAAGCATTCCCTTTATTACTGCCGAAGGGAAATAATAGCCAATTACACCAGCACGAAAAATACCTAGTAGAATTTGGATGATCCCTGCCAAAATTACGGCAGTAAGAAAAAGTTCATAGCTGCCCAATTCGGTTATGGCGTTTAAGACAATTACCACCAGCCCTGCGGCCGGTCCGCTCACCCCTATGGCGGAACCTGATAGGTAACCTACCAGTACCCCGCCAATCAGACCGGCAATAAGACCTGCAAACGGGGGTGCCCCACTGGCCAGGGCCACACCCAAACATAAAGGCAATGCTACAAAGAAAACTACTAGACTTGATGGCAAGTCTTTTTTCCAGTGTTTAAATAAATTCATGGAAATATAATATTAGAAAATAAAGGTATATAGACCCGTCCTGTATAGTTAACATGCGGATGGTCCTATATGATTAATAATTAACGATAGGCTGTTACCATAACTTTTATGTTTTATGGTAAGCGTAAAATAGATTATTAACCTATATGCTCAGGTGGAGGGGTTGGCTGGGAAATACCAATAATTTGGATTTCCATATTGGAACTCGTTCGTATCTCAAACCTATTGCTTCTATAGAGATACTTGGTCAGAAGCATTTGTTTATTGGGAAGACTAAAATCAATTACTTCCTCATCCAGATCGGATTCGGATCCATCCTGATTATCCTGCTGTTCCAACTCAAAGACCATAATGGTATCAGCGGAATATTTTGATACAATCCCATGAACCAGTCCCAACATAAAAACGAGGGACAAAAAGCTTGAAAAAACACGTTTTGAATGGATTATCAATTTTATTGAAAAAATTTAATTTTATTAAAAAATTCACAGTAAATGTATAATTATGTAAAATATAATACATCAAAATACTGTTAAATGGAATGTTAATTAAATTATTCATAAAATTAAGTTTACATTTTGAGCATACTTGAATTATTTAAATATATAAAGTCTGAATTCTATAATTTTTAACTCGCAAAAGAGCAATCCAATAATAAACTATCGGAATTAATCAAAAGACTTTATATAGCAATCCATATATTAGGGAAACCAAGCTAAGGAAGTGATGGATGTGCTTAGCAATAAAAATTCAAACTCTAAAATCTTAATTAAAAGTAAAGGGGCCGTTTTCCAATAGACAAATAATATTGGATTAATGTGACAAAAGTCACATTTCCATTTAAAGTCCAATCGTATATTTGCGATAAGCAATAGATTATACGGGATAGGCCTTAAGCTACTACTAACAGAATTAATAAGTTTAAGAAAGCAGACACCAAAATATTGTCATTATCAATAACTATTTATTGACTAATTGCTAGGGAACAACAAAACATTGGAGTTAGAGAAATGAAACGAAGTCTAGAACATATAGAATACAAGGAAGACACGGAAGCTTTGGCAAAATTTGCAAAAGCCTTAGGGCATCCAACACGTATTGCCATTTTAAAGCATCTTGAAAACCAATCCTGTTGTTTCACAGGCGATTTGGTCGATGTATTTCCTTTGGCGCAATCTACGGTTTCCCAACATCTAAAGGAATTGAAAAATGCCGGTCTTATTCAAGGAGAATTAAAGCCGCCCAAAATAAAGTACTGTATCGATCAGGAAAATTGGAACATTGCAAAATCGTTGTTTCAGAAATTTTTCGATTGATATTTTTCAACAATCGCATCGTCTATTGGCGATAAACTAAAATTAGTATTATGAGCAAAGTAATTAAAATATTGGGGACAGGTTGTCCCAAATGCCAGTCCATGACCGGAGTAGTTCAAAAGGTGATCTCCGAAAACAACATTGATGCTACTATTGAGAAAGTTGAGGACATCATGGAAATAATGAAGTACAATGTAATGACAACACCGGCATTGGTCATAGATGATGTTATTACCATTAAAGGCCGGGTACCATCAAAAGATGAGGTACTGGCACTATTAAACTAATTATAATGAGTTTTATGAATTATCAAATCAAGGCATCATCCATATCAAATCAGGATGCCGTTGTTCATATTAAGGAATCCAATATAGATTTTGGAACAACTCCAAATACTGCTGAAATCTTGCCCAATCCCGCCGAATTATTATTGGGGTCATTTGCTGCCTGTATATTGAAAAATGTGGAACGTTTTTCCGGTATGATGAATTTTAGTTTTACGAAAGCCACTCTTGAGGTCAATGCTACACGACTTGAAAATCCACCTAGGATGGACAATATCGTTTACAATTTGACCATCTATAGCAACGATAAAAGATTGAATACAGATTTACTTAAAAAGAACCTTGAAAAGTTTGGCACTATCTACAATACCTTAAAACTTTCTTGCACAATTTTAGGAACTATAGACATTATTGAACATGTTTGATTGGTTACAACATTTTGCCGATTGGCTTATATATACTCTTTTTAAGGTTGGGGCAGAAACCCATTTGGGAACTGCCCTGAATTTCTTTGTGTATGATACCCTCAAAATTCTTATTCTCCTATTTTTTGTTGTTTTTATTATGGGAATAGTGAATGCTTATTTTCCTATAGAACGACTAAAAGACTATTTGAATAAAAAGAAACTTTACGGTTTGGAATACTTTTTTTCTTCCGTATTTGGTGCAATAACTCCTTTTTGCTCCTGCTCTTCGGTACCACTGTTTATTGGATTTGTACAAGGAGGAATTCCCTTAGGTGTCACCTTCTCTTTTTTGATCACCTCTCCTTTAGTGAATGAAGTTGCCGTGGCCATGTTTCTTGGTATGTTTGGCGTAAAAGCTACCCTGATTTACGCTGTTTCAGGTATTGTTTTAGGTACTATTGGTGGTTGGCTACTTGGCAAATTTAACTTGGAACCTTTACTTTCGGATTGGGTAAAAAAAATACTTGAAAATAAAATGCAACATGGCGAATACGAAGGGGCAAAACAAACTTTCTACCAACGACTGCCTGAAATTTCACGTGGTGCCTGGGATATTGTAAAAGGTGTGCTTCTTTATGTGGTTATCGGGATTGCAATCGGTGCCGCAATGCACGGCTATGTTCCGGAAAACTTTTTTAATACCTATTTGGGAGGTGGCCAATGGTGGACTGTTCCCCTTGCTGTACTTGTTGCAGTACCCATGTATGCCAATGCCGCCGGAATTGTTCCTATAATTCAGGTCTTTGTAGCAAAAGGGGTACCGCTAGGCACTGCCATCGCCTTTATGATGGCAACGGTAGGCTTATCCATTCCTGAAGCTACTTTGCTTAAAAAAGTAATGTCCCTAAAGTTAATTGCCATCTTTTTTGGGATTGTGACAGTCTGCATCATCATTTCAGGATATCTTTTTAATCTTATTTTATAACCAATTGTAAATACCCATGAAAAAACTAGTTTTAATCTTGGTATCAATTGCCTTTTCATTTCAAAGCTCAATAGCGCAAAACACTCCAAAAGTTCATACAAAAGGAGCAATGAAAGATATGGGGACCACCTATCCCCTTGAGATCTGGCTGGATACCCTACCCGATAAATCCAATTTGTTCGCAATGGGTCCCTACGATAAAATGAAGGGCGAGATAACTGTTTTTGATGGTAAGCCCTTCTTTGCCACAGCATTTGTCAAGGACAAGGGCGTGGTTAGTCAAAGTTGGGATATTCGTTCTCCTTTTTTCGTCTATAGCAATGTAAAGGACTGGGAAGAATTTTATTTTGATGGTCCCATAAATAGTACTCAGGAAATACAGGAAAAAGTGGCTGCATTGGCAATAAGTAAAGGTTATGATTTAAAAGAACCATTTGCTTTTCGGATTGCAGGGGAATTTAACCAAATCACCGCTCATATCGTTACGCCCAGAAGCCCAGAAATTGAAGGCTATAGACCCGATGTAAAATCCCAAAAGTTTTTTTTGGAAAACAATAATGGTGAATTATTGGGTTTCTATTCGGAACAGCATCAGGGAATATTCACAGGGTCAAACAGTTTTGTACATATACACTTTTTGAAGAACGACCAGACTTTTATGGGACATTTGGATGAAATTACCACGGGCACCCATTCCTATAAACTCTACCTTCCCAAAAAACACGCCTTGGTTAAAACTGTTATGCAGGTCAATGACACCGATTTTTCAAAAGGACGTTTAGGGAATATTCAAAATATAGATTTGGATGACCTGGTAAAATTTCATGGCCATCTTTGTGATGGACTGGTGGTAGGGCATCTTGCTTTGCAACGGGCAATGCAAGAATTATATCCAGATGGTATCGTAGACCGTACCAATACCCGAATCGTCAGTAAAGCTTCTCCCTGCCTTACCGATGCTGCAATATATATAACAGGAGGTAGATATCAATTCAATACATTCTACATATCCAATAATATGGATGCTTTGTTTACGGTTCAACGTATGGATACCCAAAAAGCCGTAGCCGTACAAATGAAAAAAGGCCTGAAACCGATGGAGATTGACCAACTCGGAGCCCTGGCGGTAAAAGGGGAATTGTCTGCCTGCGATTTGGATATCTTAAAGGGAATGGAAGATAATTTTACCCAATTACTACTTTCCACCGATCCGAAAGATAATTTCACCCTATCGGAAATTACCGATTTTATATGGAGCCCTGTCTTAAAGAACGATTACATAAAAACAGATATTCTAAATAAAAACAAAACTAAATGTCAGTAACAAACCCCGAAAAAAGTCCTGCCCTTATTTAAGGAACCTACCCATAGGTGTGGGTATTGGGCCTTAAATTCCAATAAAAAGGAGGGGTGCCTTCAATTATCGCATTTCAATGTACCTGCGACTTATAATATAAGGATCCAACGAATAATAAGGTCCAGTCCCACATGGCTATTCGTAAATATACAATTGGGAAGGTCTTAAATAAAAACAAAATATTTATTTTTGGAAAAGTACCAACCCGAATAGTAGTCCCAACCCTTTGTCCTAATATTCCAAAGTGGAACCTACTATTCAATTATCCGAATAAAAGATGCAGAATAGATCTCCTCTCCTATTATTTTTATCCCTGTTGTTTATACAAACAAGCTTGACTTTTGGGCAAAAGAACGAACCAACAACTGGACCCGTTTTCAACGATGTTGGTGCTGTATTCTCCATTGCTGATTTGGATTTCCTGCCCGATACATCGAAGGACTTAAAGGCAATTTTTGACATCGACAGAAAGCAAACAGACCCAAGTACTAGCAATCCTATCATCTCTAGTCTGCACCGCTATTACAATATGCATGTGCGATACGGAGTCCCCAAGGACAAGATTCACTTAGCTCTTGTATTACACGGAAGCTCCACCAAAGATGCACTGTCCCCGACTGTTTACATAGAAAAATTCAATACGGACAACCCTAATAGGAATTTAATAAAAACACTTTCCGAAATTGGCGTAGATGTTTATTTATGCGGTCAATCAATGTCTTCTATGGGCTATAGCAAAGAGGATCTACTACCTGAAGTAAAGGTTGCACTATCCGCTATGACAGTCTTAACCGCATATCAAATGAATAATTATGCCCTGATTAAATTTTAGACCATGGCATAGCGCTTCTTAAACTGTCTTGGAATACTTGTTAGGAAAACCGTCAAAGGAAATCAAAAAAATTGCAAAACGCCTTTCCACAATTTCAGGGATAGGAATGCATTAATTTCATTACTTTTAATAGGGTAATTAATCTTCCCCACCATTATCCCTTACAAAGGAACTAGAAATTTAAAACCCTATGAAAAAAGTTGCCAAGACCTTATTGCTTTTCTTGTTTTTATTACCGTGGCAACCGGGAATTGCTCAAGACAAGTCTCCCAACGCCAATTATACCTATAAAAAAGGTGATCCCAATGGTATTGGAAAATGGTATATGGGTAGGGAAATTGCATATGTAATGGGGTATCAGGGAATGCAGTGGTTAGACCGTCCAGAGCGTGAAGAAGAGGAAAACACCACTACCCTACTGCTAAATATGGGTATTGAACCAGAGGATAATATAGCTGATATTGGTGCAGGTTCCGGTTACCATGTTTTTAAGATGGCAAAATTGGCCGGTCGTGGGCTCATCTATGCAGTGGATATTCAGGATGAAATGCTGGAAGAGATCAATAAGCGCACAGAGCGGGACCAAATTAAAAATGTAAGGGTGATTAAAGGCGGAGAAAAAATTATAAACATAGCTGAAAATTCTTTGGACAAGGTACTTATGGTAGATGTGTACCACGAATTTAATTATCCGGCAGAGATGTTGACCTCAATTAAAAAAGCCCTAAAGTCCGATGGCAAACTGTTTTTAATTGAATACCGGGGTGAAGATGGGTCGGTGCCCATAAAAAAGATACACAAAATGACGGAAGCACAGGCCATCAAGGAAATGAAAGCTGCCGGGTTGAAACTTCACAGAAACATAGACAACCTACCATGGCAACACTGTATGGTTTTTATTAAAAACTGAGTATTTACCTGAGGGTATTGCTTTTGGAGTTTTGCCATTGCGGAATTTGATTGAATTTCCCGGGTTGAAATGAATATCCATTTTAAATAATTGATTACCTTCCATAGATAACAGCAATCCATTTAATTAATTAAACCATACTAAAACACATTAAAATGAGACGGACAATTACTTCTATGATATTAATATTTATAGCCCTTAACGGCTTCGCAAATAGTACGGCACAACAGATATTTGCCAATCCTTTTATGGGTATGTGGGGGCTTGACGTTGAAGGCGGGGGTGCCGGCTGGCTAAACGTACACGAAGATCAAGGGTTTTTGGATGCCGAACTACTGTGGATAGGCGGTAGTGTAGTTCCTGTGTCCAACGTTTATTTATTGGACGAAAATACGTTGATTGTTACCCGAACCAATCAGGTCAAAAGAAGTTCCGATCGCAGCCATACCATAACCTATACTTTGGAAGTTAAAAAAGTTGGGGATGCCTTGGAGGGTACCATGAGCAGCCCTAATAGGGATGGAAGCGGGGTTTCCATTAAAAATTTTACCGGAAAACGTATGCCGCCCATGCCTAGCACACCGGATCTGTCCAAGTTGAAATATGAAAAACCGATTAAATTGTTCAATGGGAAGGATTTAAGCGGTTGGAAATTGATGGATCCAGAAAAAGCCAATGGCTTTAAGGTAGTAGACGGCACGCTGATGAACAATCCCGTTCAACCAGAAGATGGCGAACATATTTCCTATGGAAACATTCGCACCCTACAGGAATTTAAGGATTTCAACCTAAAGCTGGAAGTTAATGTACCTGAAGGAAACAATAGTGGGGTCTACCTACGCGGACTTTATGAAATTCAGGTAGTGGATTCCTATGGTAAGGAGTTGGATTCCCATAATATGGGAGCCTTATATAGTCGTATTACCCCCAGTGAGGCAGCCGAAAAACCTGCCGGGGAATGGCAGACCTTTGATATTACACTGGTAGACCGACATGTGACGGTAATCTTTAACGGTAAAAAAATAATCGACAATCAACCCGTTTGGGGGCCTACTGGTGGAGCCATGTCTTCCGATGTTTTAAGTCCGGGGCCTATCTATTTGCAAGGGGACCA
This sequence comes from Arenibacter sp. S6351L, assembly GCF_023016025.1. Lineage (NCBI taxonomy): Bacteria > Pseudomonadati > Bacteroidota > Flavobacteriia > Flavobacteriales > Flavobacteriaceae > Arenibacter > Arenibacter sp. S6351L. The sequence continues at coordinate 86,584 of NZ_JALKBB010000019.1, forward strand.
TGGCAATGTAGCCTATCGCAATATTGTCCTTACCCCTATCAAATAATTCCTTTACAACAAAATTAAATGGCCTCCTTTTCAGGGAGGCCATTTTTTTATTTTTCCATTTTCAAGACGGCAAATTTTCCTTTGTTCCATCCATGTACCAGAAGGTACAATTGTTTGGTTCCGTTTTCCGTAACAATATGCGGCCAAACCTGATGAATATTTGTAAGGACAGGAATATCCAAATCCCCTGGAATTACAGTAGAAAGCAACTTCTCACCGCTATGCACATAGATAGGTGCCGATTTTTGTTCGCCAATCGCCTGCAAGGCATTTAAGAAGTAGTGCTCCGCTTTATTGGAGACATTACATACCAAACTACCTTCTGGAATATCATTAAAAGTTTCAACAAACTTACCCTTCTTAGTAAATTTCACTACCTGTCCTGCAGCCCTATTGGCTACTAGAATATGTTTTTCGTGAGCATAAATACCGTGCGCTGTCTGGAACTGGCCGGGATTATCACCTTTTCCTCCCCAGGCTAGTTTTCCCCAGCTCCAAACCCCATTCTTTTCTTTAATTGTCATCACGAAATCCCCAGCGGAATAACCGTGGGCCACATATAGGGTACCATTAAGGTAAGTAACATCCGTAACCCCAAAATTACTATCCTTTGACCCGAAGAACTTATTGGCTTCGGCAAACTTGAATTCACTTCCGGTAGGCTTCAAAATTTCACTAACTATTGTTCCGTCCAAGGTCAATACCAGAACTCTTTTGCCCTCCTGGGCCACCGCAAGGTATTTTTTGCCTTTGTGAACAAAGAAAACAATACCATGAATATTATCCTTTAAACGTGGATCATTACCAATGGTTGACCATTTTTTTAAATCGGGGCTTATGGCACATAGTCCGTAGCCGGGAATTCCGGTATAAACAATACCGGTTTGCGGATCCTCATTAAATCCACCATGCATTCCGGGTTCAAATTCATGAGCCTCTTTTGGAAATGCCGCCGTTAATTCTTGGTCCCAAGAAAAAATAAACTCACCTTGACCCGTTAGCAATTTTGCCTGCATTGGAATTTCATCAGAAGCCATAGGGCCATGTGGGTGATGATGGGCCATGTCATTATTTTCATGGGCATGGTGGGTATGATCGTGTTGGGTATTTTGCGCCATTATGGTGGATGATAATCCCAAAGAGGAAATAATCGACAATACGGCTAAAGCAGTTTTTTTTTGCATGGTTGGTTCTTTATAATTTTTTTGAAAGTTAAACATTCTAATTCTAATATTCAACCATATAAATTATCCACTATTTTCTGTCGGACAGATCAAATGGGTAATTATTTTATTCAAAAAAAATCAAACTATGTAACCAGTTACAGAAAATTATTTACATTTGCGTAACCAGTTACTTAATTAGAATATCATGAACGACTTTTTAACGGAAATGGAATATGTTGGACTAACCAGTAGGCTTAAGAGATTAAGTGATTCCCTACTCTATAGTACCAAGGAACTATACAAATCTGAAGGACTGGATATTGAACCCAACTGGAACTTGATCTTTATTCTCCTGCAAGAAAATGAAGCCATGACAATTACAGAAATATCGGAAACATTACAATTCTCACATCCTGCCGTGATAAAAATCATTAATAAAATGAAAAAAAACGGACATGTAGAAACTAGGACCGATACTGAAGATAAAAGAAAGCAGATCTTAACGCTAACAGAAAAAGCATATAAACAATTACCACTTTTTGAAAAATATTGGACCGCAGGAAGACAGACCGTTATGGACCTACTGGAAGACAGTCCCAATTTTTTGGAGGAATTCCTAAAGATTGAAGAAAAAGTGAACCAAAGCGATTATATGCAAAGAACCTTGAAAAATTTAAAAAATGACGAACTTAGTAATTGAGAGCATTGGCTATATCGCCATCCTTACCGGTTTCTTTGCCATTACCAAAAAGGATATGGGCAAATTCCGTCTTTGGCATTTAATTTCCAGTTTTTTCTACATTATTTATGGTGCTATGCTAAATTCCGTGCCCCTTGTTATTGCCGGAATAGTTTTCTGCATCATACATGTTTATCATTTAATTAAAATGTACGATTCCAACAAGGGACCAAAACTTAAAACCTAATGGCATTGGCCCACAACACTTTCATTGGTATCCAATGCCATTTCCAAATCAGGACTTAAATTACTTTTAGCGCCTTCCCTACTTTGGTAAAGGCCTCTACTGCCTTTTCCAAATGGTGCTGTTCATGGGCTGCGGACAACTGCACCCTAATTCTGGCTTTCCCTTTTGGAACTACAGGATAGAAAAAACCGATTACATAAATTCCCTCCTCCAACAATTTGGCCGCGAACTCCTGGGCCAAGGGTGCCTCATAAAGCATTACTGGAACAATAGGGTGATCTCCAGGTACTATATCGAAACCGGCTGCGGTCATGGCAGATCGAAAATATTTAGTATTGGCCTCCAACTTATCGCGAAGTGCGGTTGAAGAAGCCAATAAATCCAAAACTTTAATTGAAGCCCCTACTATTGAGGGCGCAACAGTGTTGGAAAATAGGTAAGGTCTAGAACGCTGTCTCAGCATATCCACAATTTCTTTTCTCGCCGCTGTAAAGCCTCCTGAAGCACCCCCAAGAGCTTTACCATAAGTTCCGGTAATGATATCTATCCTTCCCATTACATTTCTATATTCATGGGAACCACGCCCGGTGGCTCCTAAAAAACCGGTAGAGTGACATTCGTCTATCATGACCATGGCCTCATATTTATCCGCCAAATCGCAGATTTTATCCAATTGTGCAATGGTTCCGTCCATTGAAAAAGAACCATCGGTGACGATCAAAATTCTTCGGGAACCTTTAGCTGCCTTCAACTGTTCTTCAAGGTCGGACATGGAATTATGCTCATATCTAAATCGCTTGGCCTTGCACAATCGTATACCATCTATTATTGAGGCATGGTTAAGTGCATCTGAAATAATGGCGTCTTCCGGCCCTAGAATGGGTTCAAATAGTCCACCGTTGGCATCAAATGCGGCGGCGTACAATATACAATCCTCCATTCCCAAAAATTCGGCGGTCTTGCGTTCCAATTCCTTATGGATATCCTGGGTACCGCATATAAAACGTACTGAAGATAAGCCAAAACCATGGGTATCAATAGCTTCTTTCCCCGCTTTTATAACGTCTGGATGTGCTGAAAGACCCAAATAATTGTTGGCACAAAAATTAAGGACCTCCTTGGTATTGGTGGTTTTGATCTCCGCACCCTGGGGAGTCGTAATTATTCTTTCTTCCTTATAAAGTCCCTCGGCCTTAATGCCCTCAAGCTCTTCCCGTAATTCGTTTTTTACTGTTGAATACATGTCTTTTATTTCTTTTTTTTGCCCAACCTAGGTCGAGGCATTGTATTTTGTTTAAATAGCCCTAACGGATCTATTAATGCGGTACGTATTGCTCCTTTAGTTTTTCAATCATGGTGCGAACAATCCTTTCCAGATCGTATTCCGGTTTCCATCCCCAATCCAATGTAGCCTCAACGTCACTTATAGATTTTGGCCAACGGGCAGCAATGTCCTGCCTAAAATCCGGTTCATATTTTACCTTAAACTCCGGATAGTATTTACATATTTCCCTTACAATATCTTCTGGGGAAAAGCTACTTCCGGCAAGATTATAGGCAGTTCTTATTTTAATGTCTTTCTTAGGTGCCTCCATTAATTCCATTGTTGCCCTGATAGCGTCATCCATGAAGATCATGGGCAGGGTAGTATCTTCATTGAGGAAACAAACAAATTCTTCTTCCAAGACGGCCTTGTGGAAAATTTCCACCGCGTAATCCGTAGTACCACCACCAGGCAAGGATTGGTAACCTATAACCCCAGGGTAGCGAAGAGACCTTACATCCAAACCATATCTTAAAAAATAGTACTGTGCCCATTGTTCTCCTGCAGCCTTGCTCATTCCATATACTGTTGCAGGATTTAGAAATGCGTTGTTGGGAGTATTCACCCAAGGGGCATCCTCTCCAAAAACGGCAATGGAACTCGGAAAGAACACCTTGTCCAATACGTGGATTCTGGCTACTTCCAATACATTAAAAAGCATCCTCATATTAAGATCCCAAGTCCCCAACGGATTTTCTTCTCCCTTTGCAGACAAAATTGCCGCCAAATGATAAATTTGGGTAATCCCATATTTGGTAACCACCTCGCTCAAATGTATTCTATTAGTGGCATCCAAGACTTCAAAGATTCCTTTAAAATTATAGGTTTTCTTTATATCGGTAGCTACCACATTGTCCAAACCATGATGGTGCTGTAATTCTTTTACAAGTACAGTTCCCAATTGTCCATTGGCGCCGATTACTAGAACTTTTGCTTTCATAATGTACCGTTTTAGTCTAATTAACAAAAGTGTTAATTACTGTCGAAATTACTAAATACGATCTATACAAGTAAATATCTGAAATAATTAAGTAATTATCCCTTAATTATGTCCATTTAAAAGTTTTATTTACTTTTATAGATACAAAAATAATTATTTTAAAGTAATTTTTATCCCCACTATGGAGCAATTAGATCAAACCGATATTACCATTCTAAGGATTTTACAAAAAGATTCCAAAAAAACGGCAAAGGAAATCGCCGCAATACTCAATCTAACCCCCTCCCCTGTTTACGAAAGGGTCCGTAGACTGGAAAAACAAGGGGTTATTAAAAAATACGTAGCCATTCTGGACAAAAAGCAAATAGACCGCTCCATAACCGTTATATGCCAAGTATCCATGCGGTATCATAACGAAGCCTTTATTGAGAAATTTGAGGCACAGGTACAGAGTTTGGACGAGGTTCAGGAATGTTACCATTTGGCCGGTCAGGTAGATTTCATCTTAAAAATCCACACCAAAAGTCTAGAGGAATATCATGACTTTGTAAAGACCAAGCTCTCCAAGATCGAAAATATCGGTGTTCTCAACAGTACATTTGTATTGAAGGAAATAAAACAATCCTCGGAATACTACATTTAATACCTAGTAGCATTTCTACTATATTTGTTTTAACCAATAATTTACCAATTTAAGGAAACCAACCATTACCGATTATACCATAATATGAAAATAGTAAGAACCGATATGGAGCTCGAAACTCCATTTATAGACGAAACCCTTAGGAAAAATGGACATGATCTGGTTTTGCTCCCTGATGGGGTATCAGAAGAAATCCTAATGAAAGAATTGGAGGATTGCGACATCCTTTTAATGTGCTACACCCCTATTACCAAGAATGTCATAGAGTCGGCAAAAAGGCTTAAAGCTATAGTAAAATATGGGGTAGGAATAGATGCTATAGATATTCCGGCGGCCAACGCACGGGGCATAGTGGTGGTCAATATTCCGGAATACGCAGAGGAGACCGTCGCAGAAGGGGCATTTGCCATGCTTATTGCACTGGCCAAAAAGCTGCCAACGCTACAAAAGCAAATGAACAGCAAAGCTTGGGTATGGCCAAGTAGCGAGTGGCTGGGACAGGATATTGCCGGAAAAACACTCGGTATCATTGGTTGTGGTAAAATAGGAAGTAGCATGGCAAGGATGGCGGGCCTGGGGTTTAGGGCAAGAGTTATTGGTTACGACCCCAGCAAGACGAAAGTGGAATTGGCAAAAAGGGGGATTCAGAAATATGATGACCTCTCCGAAATGCTTAAGGAGTGCGATTTTATTTCCCTTCATTCCGTTTTGAACAAAAATACCAAACACCTCATAGGGGCCAAGGAGTTTTCGGTAATGAAAGAAGCCGCTATCATTATCAATTCTGCCCGAGGTGCCTTGATAGATGAATTGGCACTCTTGAATGCCTTGGAGAAAAAACAAATTGCCGGTGCCGGCCTTGATGTCTACAGCCAGGAGCCATTGAACAAAACGGACCATCCGTTAAAAAAGCTTTACGAAATGGACAATGTGATCCTACTGCCCCACTTAACTTTTTACACCCATGAAGCAATGCATAGACTTGAAGTGGAGACCATGGAGAGAATTACAGAGGTCATGGAAAATAGGCCGGTCACTATTAAATCCAAAGACCCACGACTTCAAAATCAGCCCCAGATAAAGCTATAAACTGGTTGATCCACACCCTACATTGTCTCTCAGCTTTTACCATAGGTGTAGTTGTATTCTGTAGAGTGTATTATTAGATGATAGGCTCGTAATCCAATTCCAAAAATTTCTCTACGTACTTGGCCCAATAAGTTGTAACAAATCTAGTGTGGTCCGGATGTACATTATAGGCATTATAATCCCCCATGTTGTCAAATTCCATTGACAAACCATACTCAAAATCGTTCTTCTTACTTATTTGTCGCAAGGATTGAAAATTATGGACTCCAGGTATCAAGGCCAATTTGGCTGCCGCGATAAGAAACTCTTTTTCTTCAGGCGAGCCTTTGGGGTATTTTAACTTGAGCACTACTGTGTGTTGGATCATAAACTGGAATTTAGATTTTTATGTAGGTGAATTTAAGCCGCTAATACACTACGATATTTTTGTTACCCTCTATTTCGATATCAATGCCATCTATTAGCTGGTTGCCTTGATATTTAGTAGGTTCGGACTTGTCATAATCCACCAATGTATATTCACGATCTTTATCTGCTGTAAACCACTCGGGAAATTGGTTGATTCTGGCCCAATCCATAGGCAATTTCATATTCTCCCTATGTCTAGGTTTATCAAAATATAGCTTTCCTTTCCAGGGGAGTTCAGATTTGATAGAGATCAATAAGGAATCCCCTTTTTGCTCCGCTCCCATAAACAGGTCATCTCTCCAAGGCTTTACATACAAGCCCTTGCTTTTCCATAAATTATACATAATGGAAGTCCGCGCAAAGTTGCCATCGCCATGCCAGCCTTCTATAATTCCATTTTCCTGCTGCATGGCCCACATTACTTTTATTTCACTGTCCATCCATTTGGCGACGGAGGGATGCGGAATTCGGTTGTACAAATTTAGGGCTCCTTCAATGGCATCCGCATACCCATCAGCACTGCCGTTTTCCCAATCATAGTTGGTATATTTGTTTAAATTGGAATAAATTTTCAATATGGCTTCCCTATATTTCGGATTCTTATCCAATAAATAAACGGCATAAAATCCGTTTAGGGTATATCCCCAATTATCGGCAGGACGTTCCTGTACAATTTCTCCTGTTTGGGGATTTATGGCGTCATAAAATAATCCATCGGCATTTCTACCAACTTCCAGAATCCTATCCATCATCTCGTGTAATGGTTTTTTATAGGCTTCCCTTTTGTTAGGTTTGGCAAAGCTTGTAGAAACGTACAATTCACATAAGCCAGATATCAACTCACACCCATGGTCTCGCAGCCTAAGGTAATCCAAGTCCTTTGTGGGATGGTGGTCGCCCAGTAGATAATAGTCCCCAATAGCTACGGCCCAGTCCAAGAACTTTTCATCGCCGGTCATCCAGTATATTCGGGAAAGGGTCTGTAGCAATTCGCCATTCACTTCTTCCCGTGTTGCATTGGAACCATCCCTGGATATCCCATCTGCAACATTTACTTCATTCTTCATGTCGTACAGCATCTCCATCATTCTTTCCGACCATGGACTTTTTCCTAACCATTCTGTAAGGGGCAGCAAGCCATCCTTAATATATTCCGAAGTCCCAAAAATGATTTCTGCCATATCCAATTTTTCATTTTGAAAATCCTTTTTAGAAAAAGAATAGGTATCAGGTAGACTGTTAACCCTGGAAGTGAGTTTTTTTTCAGCATGTAACATATCCAACATTGTCCCATCAAATAAAGCCTGATCTGTAAAAAAAGAAGTGAGCACCATAAACGGATAATTATCGGCGGCAGCATCTTTCGCATTCCATATGTCCTTATCGGTTTGAAGGTTTCTCGGAATTAGGCCCGATTCGGGATCAGCCTCCTGCAACCAACCATGAACAAAGTCTTCGCTCCTAATAAAACCCTCATTGGCCAAAATGGCATTTTCATGAGCTTTGGCAAATAGAGCGCTATCCTCTGCGGACATCTGTATAACGGGATGAGCATCTTTGCAGGCTACTATACTTAAAATTCCCAGGGCAAGAAATAAATTTATTTTCATGATACTCTTGGTTATTTTATGGACAAACCGTTACAGCTTGGATATAAATTTATCTACGGCCTCTATTGCTCCCTTTTCAGAATCGATTTTTTCAACAGAAAAGTTATTGGCCTTGTTCATGGATTTATAATGTTCCTTCACAAAATCATAGGTCTGCGAGTACTCGGTATCCATTGCTCCGCCATCCGTCTCCACAACCAGCATCAATTTTCGTGGGGCAAAGGCTGCCGACAGATCCTGCAAGTCATAATTAGGCAAGGCGCCGGCAACGGTAAAAGGTATATGAGCAGGGTTGTAGACTTTGTTGGAAACTATGGTTTCAAATGAAAGCATTGGATCCAAAAACAACATCCTTGAAAATTCCACCCCCGAAACAGCAGCGTGCAATAGACTGGAATTAAAGCCCCCTTTAGATATTCCCATAAATTCTTTATCGTCCAATTTCAAATTCGTTTTACACACTTCCAGCAGCGTTTCTATGGCCTCCACATGCAAGGCAATCGTACTTTTTCCGTTCAATATCCCTGCAAACCATTGATTGTAGGAGGTATTTTCAAAATAGGCATCACCTTTTAAATACCCGGGTCCCAATTCACCGTAGCCAGGCATATCTGGGACAATTACGGTAACACCTTTTTTGACCATTTGTATGGGAATGGCATAAGCCTCGTCCGACTCCTTATTCTCCATATTATCCAAATAAAGTGCCGAGCTACCCATGGGTTGTTTCGGCACCAAGGTTACAAACGGAATTATTTTGTCCCCTTCTTCAACTATCAGATATTTATTTAAAAAATAGGTTTCAAATTCTGTTTGTCCGGAAAATATCAATTTTGCTTTCTTGGCATTTTCTGTATAACCCGTAATTGCTTGTACCTTTTGTTTTAAATCGATTAAATGTTGGCCCATATTCTGCCTGCTCCCATTCAATACCTCCATATTTTTCTTGGTCAGATCACTATTTACATCGAACAAAAATTTGCTCCCAACCGATGTTGAAAGTTGACCCGTTTCCGTAACATACAATTCTTCTACCGGAAAAATAACCACTTCCTCATCCTTGGAATCTCCCGGGTTATCCAAATGCTTTTGAAAAAAAGCATACATGGCTTCCCTATTTTTTAGGGTAGATTGATGCCCGGCATTGTCCTCCACCATCATCATATTTTCTTCTTTACCAAAAGCTTTGTACGCCAATTTCGTTTCCTGATAGGTATCCCGTGCTCCCTGAATACTAAACATATCCCGTGTTGTAGTTATCATCAAAGTTGGTTTGGGAGCCCTCACCTCCAAAAGATCTGCATGGTCCAAACCAAGTTGAATACCCCGGGGAAAATTCTGCTCTGCATCCTGTGGCCCTCCTGATTTTAATTGATATTCCATACTGGTGATATAACATTCCGGGGCTGAAGCTTTAATACGCTCATCGAAGGCCGCAATGTGGGAAGACTGTGTTCCACCACCAGACCTGCCGGTAATACCAATACGGTTGGGGTCCACTTCCTTACGGGTAAGTAAATAATCTACTGCCCTAATTCCATCCCAAATCATATATTTACCAGTGGATTCCCCGTTGACAAACAACTGTGCCCCGGGATAGGAATGCTCACGCGTTGGACTAAAGCGTGACTTGCCCTGGTTCTGATCAAAATACTGCAATCTTTCCCCTTGTCCGTAAGGGTCAAAAGCAAAGACGGCAAAACCCTTTTTTACCAGATTGAGAATAACATGTTGATAGATATCGCTTCTAAAAGCCAAATCGCTATGACCACTGCAATATATTATAGTTGGCAGGTTCCTCCTTTTGCCTTGTGGAATAAAAAAAGCAGCTGTTACCTTTACCCCCGGCATAGATTCGAAATATAATTTTTCTATGCTATACCCATCCTTTTTAATCCTTTTGGTAATTATAGGATTCAAAGGTGTTATTGCTGGAAAATCCCCTATGGACTCCTGTAGCTTTTCTTTGACCAATTCTTGTCTCCCTTTCCAATCTATTTTCGTCCGTAGCTTTGAAATGGACTCTTTTCTTTGGGCAAGTGTTTCAAACGAAATTTCACTTTGTTGCTTATAAAGTTGATTTTCCGCGTCGGAATAATATTTCCAATAATCCAGCACCGAATAATCGGTTTGGGAAAAACTGGAGAAGGTGCAGCTTAGGAATACCAGAAATATTCTAATATTGGTAAATTGGCAATTGAAGTTTTTAGACATAAGTTTAATTTTATGGAGAAAACAAAAAAAATTGATTTCAATATATGTATTTAATCGTTTAAACAATAAAAATATACCATATTTACAAATCAAAAAGCGGAAGAATGTCACTCGAAGTGGCAAAAGTTATAAATCCAACTGTATTGCATTTTAATTTGGCCGTGATTTCTATAGGCCATTTGTGGTGAACTTTAATTAAAATATGATCTCCATGAGCCAACACCATATATTAAAAATACTTTTTCTAATAGCCAACATATGGCTAACCCCTAATTTGGGTTTTAGTCAACATGTAGCAAATGCGCCCGAAGCCTTTAAAGCCTTGAATTCCGATCCGGAAGTAATCCTAATCAATAATAAAATAAAAGTCCCAAGTGAAAGTGGCCATTTCCAAGGGGTTCAATTTATAGAAAAGAAGGGGACGGAAAAACTTCTCGTCTCTGGGAGTTCACTTACCAAGGCCTACGTTTTACAAATAAACCTTAAAAAACGAAAAACGGATAAGTTAATTACACTAATGACAGATCCTTACAGGCATGCCGGGGGGATTCAAGTCAGTGAACCTTATATGATTGTTGGCATTGAGGACAATATCCTTAAAACCACTTCCAAGGTCTGCCTCTACAATTATAGGAACAATGCCCTTTCTAAGAGTCGGCCTAATATAATTATTGAACGCGAGGGCCAGTCTAAACAGAAAACAGCGGGAGCAACGGGATTATTGGCCTTGGATAATCATCATTTGGCAGTAGTAGCAAATTGGGACTCCCGAAACTGGGACTTTTACCAAATCGACACCGAAAAAGGGGAACATAAATTCCTGTATAGTTTTACTGCGCCAATTGATTGGGGAAGCTATCAATCCATCAACCTTATCAAGGATGACTCTGCCATTTATGCCATTGGTTTTCATAAAAAAGATGCTGCTGGACAGGCCGATTTAATCCTTGTTAGCAAGCTGGGATCTTTTGAACCCATCATGGAGAAAATCGATTCCAAAACATTTAATTGTATGAATGGGGTCGATTTTAATGCGGCCGTGGGCTTGCAGGTAGACGGTGAGGGAAAATTAGTTATCTGGAGTACCCAAGGGGATCCCGACAGGTCTATTGCCGTAAACAAGTTTATTCAAAAATAAAAGCATGCTAAAAATCATCAAACCATTATCACTGACTGTCCTATTTTTTTGCATCACTTCCCAGCTTATTGCTCAACAAAATTGGAAAAGCATAACCTCTGTAGAAGACCTTATCACCTCCTATCCCGAGACCATAGAAAATATGTTGAATCAATTTAATTTAGATTATACGGGACTGGAAAAGGTAAAATTGGCCCACAGCGATGGTAATACCTTAGAGGCATGCAACGAATTATTGGCCTATTATAAAAATGGAGCCATGGCCGCCGATCTACGCAAAGAAATTCCAACAAAAACGATGCGGGAAGTAGCCGCTGCCGATACCATTCTGACCAATGTTTTTGTGGTACAAAATGTACGTGGAAAAGTTCCCTATCTTGAAGATAGGCATCGCGACTGGTACTACAAAGGCCCCAATAATGACAAGGAATGGGCTTGGCTTTCCAATAGGCATAGTCAGTTAAGCCAAATATTCAATACTTATTTGGAAACCGGAAACCCCAAATATGCCCAATATATGGACCTATTCTTAAGGGATTTTATAATTAAGAGCATGCCCTACCCTGCGGTTAAAAGCAGCACCTCTGTATGGCGGGGATTGGAGGTAGCTGCCCGAGCAAAAAAATGGACCAAAATGTTTTACGGACTAATAAACAGCGATTATATTTCCCCTGCCACACAACTACTAATGCTCAGTAGTTTGCCCGATCATGCCCATTACAATAGAAATTTTCACGGCAGCAATAATTGGCTAACCATGGAAATTTCCTCATTGGCAACGGTGGCAGCCTATTTTCCGGAATATAAAAATTCTGAAGAATGGCTGGACTATGCCATTGAAACTATGGTGGAAAGCATGAAAGATCAGGTATATCCAGATGGGGTACAAACCGAACTAAGTTCGCATTACCATAACGTATCCTTAATTAATTTTGAACTTTTCAAAGATATCTGTGACAAAGCCAACAAGACTTTGCCCGACTTCTACAATAACACCATAGAGGACATGTACGGCTATATTTCGCATATGGTGAGACCTAGTGGTTTTCGATTGATGAACAATGATGGCGACAGGGGTAGTGACCGTAACTTCATCTTAAAAGGAGCTAAAAAGTATAACCATCCAGATTGGGAATATATTGTTGCCAATGGCCAATCTGGAAGCAAACCTGTTGACGGTCCCTCCTATTTCTATCCTTGGGCAGGACATTTTGTTTCCCGTAGTGGTTTCGACCAGGATGCCCAATGGTCGTTTTTTGACATGGGACCTTGGGGCAGTGGCCATCAACACAATGACAAACTTCACCTTTCCGTTTCCGCCTTTGGAAAGGATTTCTTGGTAGATTCGGGAAGATTTGCCTATACCGGTGAGGTAGCCGAAAAATTCCGTCCTTATGCCAAGGGCAGTGCGGGACACAACTTGATTTTAATTGACGGTAAAGGACAAACTAGCGGCCCCAAACTTGCCCAAGAACCCTTAGCTGAAAGTCACTTTAAAATAACAAAAGGTTTTGATTATGCTTCAAATTCCTTTGATCAATTTATCGATATAGCCGGAAAGGCGAAACATACCAGGGCAATGTTCTATGTTCGTAACGAATTCTGGGTGGTGGTAGACCGAGTTGAAACAGATAGACCACGCACCATTGAAGCCCTTTGGCACTGGCATCCTGATAATAAGGTAGAAAAAGAAAGGTCTATTGTGAAGACGATTAACAAAAGGGGAAACCTAGCAATTATCCCTGTAGGTAGGCAAAAAATTAATCCAAAATTTATTAAAGGTCAGGAAAATCCTCAAATTCAAGGCTGGTATAGTCCTGAATACAATATTTATGGACCCAATATAACAAGTTCATATACTACCGATATAACTTCCGATGCCACTTTTGTATGGTTACTTATGCCTTCAGAAAAAGCTATCCCGAAAATAAAGGCGAAAATTAAATCGGAAAATACGGAAGGGATTACACTTAGTGTATCTGCCAAGGATAAGAAATGGCTGCTCAGCATTCCTTTCTACAAAAGTGCCAATGCAGCAATGGAGAAATCACATTAATAAAGTTTGGCAAAATCCGGCTTGGTAAAAACACCTAGGGCAATCCTGAATTTTTAGTCCAAATACAGGGCAAAACACAATTGGATTTTAAAGATTTCCTATATTGGGTGTATTAAAAATATATGATCTATGGTCATATATAATTGTTAGCTACAACCCTATTAAATGATCAAAAACAGAAAATACATTATTGGGATCGGAATACTAATATTCCTAATTGTTGGATATTTTATAGCGGACAGTATTCTATTTAGTGGTGTAAGGTCAAGACACATAAATGAAAATGGTTTTCAGGCAAATTATTTTGTAAAAACCGATACCAAGAAAAAAGTATCAATAGTTTTGATAGGTGGAGGACCATGGGGAGATTACTGGGGGCAACAGTTTGCCAGCAGCGGATATAGTGGTTTATCATTACCATATACCCAAAGGGAAGGCTTACCCAAATTACCCGAGGAAATTAATTTAGAATACTTTGAAAAAGCTTTGGTATGGTTAAAAAAACAGCCAGAAGTTGATCCAAATAAAATAATTGTAATGGGAGCATCAAGAAATGCGGAATTAGCATTAGTCCTTGCTTCCATATTCCCTGAATCTATTAGCGGAGTTGTTGCCTACGCACCAAGCGCTGTCTCTTGGTCAAATACAGTTTTACCATACAATTCCAACGAATTGAAATCGAGCTGGAAATATGAAGGGGTTGATATTCCATACGTGCCTATGAATAAAATAACAGGAAACGAATCAAATAAAATTATAATGGTAGAGTATTGGAAAAAGGGGTTGCAAAAAACAGATTTCATAGAACAAGCGGCCATCAAAGTGGAAAAGATCAATGGACCTGTTCTACTTTTTTCTGGACGTGATGATCAGGTTTGGCCATCATCAATAATGGCAGATATGATAGAAAAAAGATTGGAAGCCCATAGTTTTAAATACTCTTTTCAGAATATAAAATATGAAAACGCTGGACACTTAATTTCTAGTAATCCCGATGACAATACCAGTTATAGAACTGGAACAATTAATATTAGTGGAAAAAATTATGAATATGAATTTGGCGGAAATGATGATGGAGATTTTAAGGCTAAACAAGACGCCAAAATGAAATTGATGGAATTTTTGGAAAAGATTTAAAAACTTGCCAATAAAACCTATGAAGCAATGCAGGCCTGGGCTTCCATTCCAAATTTTGTCCAAATTTCTGAGATCTCAAAATCGGAAAGGTTTTGTTATCTGATTTGCGGAAAGCAAATGATAGTTTGCTCTCCTACTTTTAATAACACAACAATTGTGCTCTATGCTGGGAAAACGTAATAAAGATTTATAAAGTGGAGATATTTGATGGAACTTGGTTAATGATTAAAAAAGGGTCCGATTATTGTGCGCCTGAATTTATTGAATTTGAAAACAACCAAATTATTCACTTTAAGTTAGAGAAAATAAGCGTAGACGGATTATCAAAAAAAGTACATGAAAGGAATGAAACTTTTTCTGAAACCAAATGTGTGTTTATAAATGAAAATCGGATAAGAATATTCAGAATGGGAAAAACCCATACAGCCATTAGCGAAACAGAATCGCTTACAGCTGATACTGAATTCGCTACGGATTACGAAAGAATAAGACCTACAAAAACAAAATTGACCTCAAAGAAAATTCAGGCAATCGAATTCGAAGCTGAATGGAATAATGAAAAAATCCCTTTCGTGTTTAATAAGATTTTGGATAATCCGACAATAAATAAAATTAACAAAAGACTTAACATAGAGGGTCGAAAATTAGTGTTGGAAAAACTTCAGGGAACATATTTTGCTTCGATTTATGAAAATGGAGAAAGAAGTACACTTATCGGAATTAAGGAAATTGACGAGGAAAAAGCAATTCTTTTTGGTTTTCCTGAAACACCCTATCAAATAACAGCAAAATGATTAAAAATACACTAGACGCAACAATGCCTAAATTCTATCGGAATTACTAACGTCAGTGCCAAACCGAAAGTTAATGTATAGAAACCCTTAACCAACGGTTATACACGTTTGTTTTAGGACGTTTTTTTAAAGAATATTACGAATAGACAAATCAAAAATTTTGAATAAAAAAATCAAATTCACACCCTCTTAAAATGACAAAATTACTTATTCTATTTACAGTAATCATTAGTATAGGTTGTAAAGAAAAACATTCAGAATCAATAGTTGGAACACAATTTAAAGACTACGGGAGTTTAAACCAATTAGCCAATTTTGAAAAGGTATCCGATACTACTTTTTTTAATGATGAAATTGAACCTAAATTCAAATTACTACATTTAAAAAACAAAAACAGAGACCTTGTAATCTATTCCAGGATCCAATATGATTCTAATAATAACAGGATATACAAAGTATTGGATACCTTATCATTTTTAACTTCTGATAATAGTGAAAAACTAACAATTGGTTATTGTGAAATTGACTTAAAAAATAATAACAAGGGTAACATAATTGCATTAATTGAAAAAACCGATGATGAAAATATGTTTATCAAAAAAATAAAGGAGGCATGGGTTGCCAACCCCGATTCTGAACGAATTGAAAAATTAAAAAACATTGATATAGTGGATTGTTTCAATGATTCATACAACGGAAACGAAACTAAAATCAATTATGATCTTATAAATAATTAAAGAACGAACATAAAATGAAAAGTACATTTCCAATTCTAGAATCTGAAAGGGTAACCTTAAGACAATTTGTTGATTCGGATTTGGAAAATGTTTTTAAAGGGCTTTCACACCCCGATATTATTAAGTACTACGGAATTAGTTTTAATAGTATGGAAGCAACAAAAGAACAAATGGCCTGGTATGCCGACCTGGAAAAAAATGAAACTGGAATTTGGTGGGCTATTTGCTCAAAAGAGGATGGCAGATTTCTTGGAGAAGGAGGATTAAACGCCATAAACAAAGAAAATAGAAAGGCAGAAATTGGTTTTTGGTTGATGCCAGAAAATTGGGGAAAAGGACTTATGACCGAAGTAATGCCCCTAATTTTTAATCACGCATTCACTAGTATAGGATTACATAGAATTGAAGGTTTTGTGGAGACTAAAAATGTGAATTGTAAAAAAGCTCTTGCTAAACTGAAATTCAATTGGGAAGGAACTATGCAAGACTGTGAAATTAAAAATGGAGAATTTATTAGTTTAGATATTTACTCAAAATTAGTTGACAAATGAAACGTCTTGCAACAGGGTGTTTGAAACATTCTCCATAACAGTTAAAGCGAAAGTCTGTGCACATTTGCAATGACCAGTAAACGGAATAATGCGCAATAACAAAATGTTGATGCAGAAATCCTATTCCCGTTTCATACACTAACCATTGGCCATAATTATGAATAAAATTCATCTCCAAACAATAGCGGAAAAAGAGGCGAAAGAATTATTTAGCCTGATAAACAGAAATAAGGAAAGATTAGCTAGATATTTTCCCCTTACCTTAAAAAAGAACGAAAATATTGATTCGACTATCAATTATTTAAAGGAGTTAACGCAAAAAACAAAAAAGAAGGAAATTTATGCCTTGGGAATTTATTCCCAACAAGTTTTGATAGGTATGATGTTTGTTAAAAATATCGATTGGCGGGTTCCAAAATGTGAATTAGGTTATTTTATAGACAAGGCATATGAAGGAAAAGGAATAATGTCCATAGCCATTGATGAAACCATTAAATATTGTTTTGAAAATCTGAAAATGGAAAAAATATTTTTAAGAATTGGAACTGAAAATGTTGGTAGTAAACGCCTAGCCGAAAAAAAAGGATTTGAATTGGAAGGAATATTGCGCAGAGAATTTAGATTGGAGACCAAGGAATTAGTCGATGTAGAATATTATGGGAAATTAAAGACTCCTACCAAGAATTCATAACCGCTTCTTGACCTAAAATTAGCAATTTAAAACCTGTAACGCATGGTTCTAGGAGACTGTTGTACTTAATTGCCAAAATAGATTGTATTAAATCTGAATTGGATTTGAAAATATTGTATTAAGTCACATCTTTGCGCCTCTTATGAAGAAAACCATCCTATTTATTTTAGCATTATCCGGAATATTCGCCAGCGCACAGGAACTGGATTGCACAGACTTTACAAATGGCACCTTTTTGGTCCACACAAGCGGGGCCGCCCCAGTAACATGGAGATTGGTCAGGGAAGGGAATTACCAAACGGAATATAAGGTAGAAATTCCGGGAAACGAGCAGGGTTCGACGGCTCCTAAAATTGAACATTCCAAAATTGAATGGATAAATAACTGTACTTTTCGCCTAACCTATGACGAATCCAAATCAGAACTTACAGTGGCCCAAAAATATATTAATCAAATTAATGGTATTTTGATGGAAGTAATAAAAATAGAGGGGAATTGTTTCACCTATAAATCTACCATGACCGTTAATGGTAAGGATGTGGTAAATCAAGGTAAAATGTACAAACAATAATATCCGTTCCAAAATACCTTGAAATATATACCAAGATGTTGGACTATATAAGGTATTGGATTATGGGAAAAGCCAATAAAACCTTATCCAAATGGTTTAATTGGTTTCATATAGGTTTTACTTTTGGAGGAACTTTTATTGTACTTGTTTTATCTCTGTTTTAGAGATAATATTATGGAATATGACTTTAACAATAGCCTTATCTTAATAGTATTCAAAACAATCTTAGGTCAAATTATTTTCCCCATCAATATCATCTACGGATTACTGAATAAGAAAGATAGAACCAATAGCTAGTACAGATCTTAATTTAGTCCTCCCCTATTCCTAAGAAAAAATTTCCTGCTTTTTGTCCGGCACTATTCCTATCCTGTATAATCCTCCTAGACCTATAATCCTAACAGGCCTGAATTTCTAGATTCAATTGGGCAGGTTCGATATGTATTTACTAAATTAGTTACCAAAACATCGATATTAATTTTACACCAGCATTTTAGCGCCTATTGGATAAATGAAACTATTAAAACGCCTTTTGAAAATTTTCCTTGGGATTGTTGGTATGGTGATTATAGCTGCCATCATTGCATTGGGGCTGGACATATTGGGGACGAGTTATTTGAAAATCAAGAATGTGCCGGCTTCCAATAACACAACCTATCTTATAACCAATGTAAACATAATTCCAATGTTCCAAGATACTGTCTTGGCCAATAAAATGGTGTATATCCAAGATGGTATCATTAAAAGTATCTCCGAAAGTCTACCCAACAAAGAAGTAGAGATTGTTGATGCCCAAGGTAAATTTCTACTCCCCGGACTCATAGATATGCATGTGCACGTATGGGATAAATACGAACTTGGACTGTACCTTGCCAATGGTGTCACTGCGGTTAGAAATGTATGGGGTATACCAATGCATTTAAGGATCAAGGAAGATGTAAACAATGATAAAATACTTTCCCCCTACTTTTACACAACGGGGCCTAAGCTCACAGGCCCGGAATTTATAGGTGACGATAATTTAAATTTAACCAGTCCCAGTGAAGCCAAAGATAAAGTGATTTCATATAAGGACAGAGGCTATGATTTTATTAAAACCTATTATGGATTGGATAGGGATATATTTGATGCTGTTGTAAAACAGGCTGGCATTTCCAAAATGGATATCGTTGCCCATCCTTCACAAAAAGTGCCCTTTTCATATCACTTAAATCCACAGATCAAATCTATTGAACACGCCGAAGAAATTGTGCAACAACCATTGCAGTTCAATTTAGACACCATTAAACTACAACCTATAATCGATTCAATTTCCAATTCAAAGCATAGCAGTTATTGCCCAACGCTAACGGTGTTCAACAATATTTATCAGATGATGATAAACGATTCCATTTTAGAGGCGGAACCTTTATCCTATATGAATCCACTCATCAAAAAAGTAGACAGTAAAAATCAGTTTAACCGCTGGCACAATGCCAAGATGGAAGATTCCAATGTGGTGGATAGAATAAAAAATCAACACGATTTCCATTTGGAAATCGTTGCCGAACTCCACAAGGCCGGGGTTCCAATTATATGTGGAACCGATGCAGGAATAGGAGTTACACTGCCTGGATTTTCAATTCATAAAGAACTTGCATTTTACAAGGAGGCAGGACTTTCCAATTACGAAGTTTTGAAAACGGCCACGGTAAATGCTGCTCAAACACATTCCATTATGCACCAACTGGGAACTATTGAAGTAGATAAAGTTGCCAATTTGCTTCTTGTAGATCATAACCCGTTAATAGAATTATCCACATTGAAAAACCCTTCAACCATTTTTATTAAGGGAAGGCAAATAAATAGAAAGACCCTCCTTTCCTTTAAAGAAAAGGCCAAGAATCGGAAAAATTTAATAGCCTCAGCACTGAGGTACTTGGAAAATTTGCTCATTGAAAAATAGATTATCGCACATAATTAACCTATAATCACAGCAATCGGAAGGATTGTTGTTTACTATCAACCATAAAACAAATAAAAAACCATGCAAATTAACTCCCAACATATGCAGGATGTACTCTACAAACTGTTCCTAAAATATAAGTTTCCCCAAGAAAAGGCACACTTACTGGCCCAAACCTATACTGAAAGTACCTTGGCCGGTGTAAATTCACACGGAATAAACCGTGTACCCCTTTTTTTGGAATATGTGGAAAACGGTTCCGTTAAGATTGATGCCGAGGCTGAAAAAGTGGAGTCCTTTGGCAGTATAGAACGATGGGACGGGAATTATGGCCCTGGTATCATCAATGCTACCAAGTGTACCAATCGGGCCGTGGAACTGGCCAAAACACATGGCATGGGCCTTGTAGCATTGCGCAACACCAATCATTGGATGCGCGGCGGCACCTATGGAAAGTTGGCAGCGGATGCAGGTTGCATTTCCATCCTATTCACCAATACACAGCCCAATATGCCGCCTTGGGGCGGTAAGGACAGCCGAATTGGCAACAATCCGTTCATTGTATCCATTCCAAGGAAGGGCGGAAATGTGGTATTGGATATGGCCATTTCCCAATTCGCTTTTGGGAAGATCAACGACTATAAACTAAGGGGCAAAAAACTACCCTTCCCTGGGGGCTGGGGTGCCAATGACGAACTGTCCAACGATCCCGAGAAAATTACGGTAAAGGAACGCGGTCTGCCCATTGGTTATTGGAAAGGTTCTGCCCTATCCATAATTTTGGATATGTTGGCCACCCTTTTGTCCGCCGGTAATTCTACATATAAGGTAGGGCAAAAAGATTTTGAAACCGGGATATCCCAGGTGTACCTATGCATTTACCAAGAAGTTTTTAACGACAAGGCATTGCAGGAAAAACTATTAAACGAAATTATTGACTATACCCATGACGTGGAACCCATGCAGGCCGGAGACAAAATTTATTATCCTGGGGAAAGGAGTGCCCTTACCAGGGAAGAAAATCTAAAGAACGGGATGCCCGTTAGCGATAGTGTTTGGGAAAAGATTATGGCCCTGGCCGAATCATAAAAAAGAAGAACTTATATATACTTTACAAGTAATGAAAAAATCAACCATAACGGAGATCAGGGAACGTTTCGACAAGGATGTGGAGCGTTTCTCCAATTTGGACACTGGGCAACTTACCACCATCGACGCAAAAATTTCCTTGGAGCTCATTACCGAAGCAGCCAAAAGAATTGCCCCCAATGCCGAGCAATTATTGGACATTGGATGTGGCGCGGGAAACTATTCCCTAAAAATGCTCTCCAAACTTCCCAACCTGGAATGTACCTTGGTAGACCTTAGTAGTCCCATGTTGGACAAGGCCTTAGAAAGGGTATCTGAACAGACCAATAAAAAGGTGCATATAGTAAAGGGAGATGTCAGGGAGGTACCTTTAAAGCAAAACCATTTCGATATTATTTTGGCAGGGGCCGTACTGCACCATTTAAGGGACGACCAAGATTGGGAAAACACCTTTAAAAAAATATATGGCCTGCTAAAGCCAGGAGGCTGTTTTATGATTTCGGACCTGATTACCCAGGACAGCGAAATATTAAATGAATATACCTGGGAAAGATATGGGGACTATTTGGAGGAATTGGGCGGAAAGGACTACAGGAAAAAAGTGTTGGATTATGTGGACAAAGAGGATTCTCCAAGATCTATGAACTATCAGATGGACCTTATCAAAAAGTTAGGCTTTAGCAAGGTGGAGATATTGCATAAGAATATGTGTTTTGGGGCTTTTGGAGGAATAAAATAAGGATTCTATCCATTTAAGGGCATAATACATCCATTTTACGTTGATCCGCATTCATAATCGTGCCAATACATGCAATAATATTGTGCGGGAAGTTGTAAATTAATTGTCAAAAATTAAAGGGAATGACTTCAAACCTAAAACTCCGATGTTCCTACCTATTCCTTTTTTCAATGCTCGGAAGTGTGTCCTGTGGGTCATCTTCAACTAAAACCATTGAAATTAGGGGTATCTACGGGAACCCCAAACCCCTATGGGACAAAGGGTATAAACTAAACGACCTTGGGGTAAATGCCATATTTGTCCACAGCGGATCCATTAACGAGGACATGATAGACAGGGCAAGGGCCGAAGGGGCCAGGGTATATGCCGAATTCGCCACTTTGAACGGCAAAGGTTACGTGGATACCCATCCTGAGGCCTGGGCCATAAATGAAAAAGGAGAAAGGGTTGCGGCCGCCACCTGGTTTATGGGTGCCTGCCCTACCGAACCAGGTTTCAGAAAATATCGTTTTGACCAGCTGCGCGACTTGCTACTAGAGTATGATCTGGATGGGGTGTGGATGGACTATGTACACTGGCATGCCCAATTTGAAGACCCGGAACCCATTTTGCCTGAAACTTGCTTTTGCAAGCATTGTTTAAATAGTTTTTCAAAGGATAGCAATATCCGTTTGCCAGATGCCACAAATGCTGAAAAGGCAGAATACATTCTTAACAACCATGATTCGGCATGGCGAAAATGGCGTTGCCAGGTTATTTACGATTGGACTTCCAATATTAAGAGCATTATGGCCGAAATTAAACCCAGAGCCCTACTTGGCCTTTATCATTGTCCGTGGAACGACGAAGAATTTAATGGCGCCAGAGAACGTATTCTGGGTTTGGATTATGATCTTTTGAAAAAAACCGTGGATGTTTTTTCGCCTATGGTCTACCACCAAAGAATGGGCAGAGACCCCAATTGGGTGGAGGAGAACATTGAATGGTTTAGTAAAAAGATAGATGCTGAAGATAATGCCTACCCAAAAATATGGCCCATTGTCCAGGCCTACAATGAGCCGGGCATAGTTACCAATGAAGCCTTTGAAACGGTATTGCGTGGCGGACTAGCTGGTAAGTCGACCGGAGTAATGATGTTTACCACCCATGCCATAGCAGAGGATGAAGGTAAAACGGAAGTGATGAAAAAGGTATATTCTGAGCAAAAGGACAGACAATGAAATAGAATTGATGTAAAAGGTATTAATTCTATTTATAAAAACGGAATATAGGTACTTTTAACTATACTCAATTGTTGGTAACAAGCACACTAACCATAGCGAGAAATGCAGTTCTATAAATATTTTCCGAATGAAAGTTTAAGGCCCTACATCAAATATCTTGTTGTATCGGAGAATGAAATGGAAAGTGAATATAAAGTTTTTCCACCATCAGGTTTGGTAATGGGATTTCAATACAAAGGACAGCTTGCTATCGTAAAGGGAAATATAGAGAACAAACTCAATTCATCGGGAATAACAGGGATTTCCGATAGGTATAGAATCTTTAAAAACTCTGCAGGTATCGGAACAATTTTAGTATATTTTACCGAAATTGGATTCACCCATTTCACTTCCCTTCCTGCTAACGAACTGTATAATCTAAGTCTTTCACTTGACGATATTTTTGATAAAAACAATATATCCGAAGTGGAAGAAAAATTAACTTTAGCCACAACCGAAGAGCAACGAATCAATGTCGTTGAACAGTTTTTGTTATCACAACTTAAAGACATTGAAACGGACAAATTGATTGCCGAAGCTATTAAACTCATTTATCAGAGCAACGGCACAGTCAGAATAAAAGAACTAAACCAGAAATTATTTATCAGCCAAAGTCCTTTTGAAAAGCGTTTTAGAAAAGTTGTAGGGTCAAGCCCTAAAAAATTCGCTTCAATTGTACGTTTTAACAGGATACTTGACAGTCTTAACACAAGAAATTCGCTGACAGAAATCTGCTACGACAACAATTTCTTTGACCAAGCCCATTTCATTAAAAATTTCAAACAGTTTACTGGAGAAACCCTTGAAAATTTTAAACGCTTCCTATAACAAAACGATTTTTTACAATTACACTTGTTTTGGATGTTGAACCTTTGCATAGTAATCATAATTGTAAAACAGTGAGATAGTACATAATCATTTAACTGTTTTAAACATTATGGTTTCGTGAATCCATCAAATCGTTTAACTATGAAAAATCAACAAAGAACATTTAGGGCAGATGAAATAAAAAAAGCACACAGCAAAGTAAAATCGGGTGCTGACTTTCCAACTTATATTCAAGATCTTAAAAAATTAGGGGTTTCCCATTATGAAACTTTTGTAGCGGATGGGCATACGGATTATTATGGTGTTAATGACTACATAATAAAGTCACCCGCAAAGTACGCTTCCCTAAATATTGCACAAACATCCAATAAGGAAGAATTTCAAACCCAATTAAAAGCGCATCAAGAAGGAAAAACGGATTATCCTACATTTTGCAATGACGCGTCAAAATCAGGAATTGAAAAATGGGTCGTACTTATGGAAGAAATGACCTGTACCTACTTTGACAAGGCCAACAATAGCATTTTAGTAGAGGAGATACCTCATTAAATACAGGCTTCGCCGTTCTCGACACTAAATGGCTATCGCCATTTCACTCGAACTGACGATCGATAAGCTCACTATGGCGTCCAACTTTGAACCCTCCCCTACTTCGATTTCGCACTTTCAATTAACCTTTTTCTGTTATCTCCTCGAGCGCAGTCGAGAGGTATAGGACAATAATAACTTTTATTGAGGTCTCGACTCCGCTCGACCTGACAAACCATGACTCCGCTCGACCGGACAAACCACGATTGTATCTGTTTAGCCCCCGCTGGCGCGAGCATCTTGCTCGTGCCTTAACAGTCCCCATCACTTCGAGCCCGCCTATCGGCAGACAGGACCGCCAGCCAGTCGGGCAGGAGGTTTTATGGAGAGTAATGAAATAAAATTGTATCGAGAAGAAGACAATCTAAACCTAACCTATTCTCCATACAAAATGGCTATAGCCATTTCACTCGAACTGACGATAGAACAGCTGCCCCGCTGGCGTGAGGGTCTCGCCTGCCTGACGGCGAAACAGGCTCGTGCCTTAACAGTCACTTGTTCAGAATTGAAAGCTACTAACATTATTTATTTTACGATTATTATAACTTCATTATCTTTAGAATAACGGTAGTTGCCTAGATATGGTTTTAATACCCCTCTAACATATATTTTACAAGGTTTAACCTTCTTTTCCATAAATGGACAACGCGAGCATGATACATGATATTAATGGCAATTCTTAGTAGGAGCTCAATAAAGAAATTAATAAAAGTGAAGAACAATGAAAGTTAATGCAGTGGTATGCCAAGGTCATGGAGTTGCCTCGGGGAAGGCAAAAGACCCACGCTATCCCGATGGCACCTTAAAAGCCCAATGCGAACATTTTTTGCAAAAAGGCTTGGACCTAAATCAGTACTTTCTGGGAACCATCAATTTGGACATTGCACCGTATATTTTCAAAATAAAAAAACCAAAACATTTTCTTGAGAATGTAAATTGGTCCAAATACATTCCTCCTGAAAATTTTTATTTTTTTGATGTATCTCTTCAATTTAAAGGAAGTATTTATAAGGGGTTGATTTATATGCCAGATCCTACCACCAAAGCAGAACATTTTCAAAACCCGACCATTTTGGAACTTTTGCTTCCAAAAATTGAAGGATTAAAATATGGGGACGTTGTAATGCTAGAGGTTATTGATGAACAAATAGAATTGATAGACACACCATCAACGGATTAAAAGTAAAACAACTGGACCAGCACCAAAGTATTTATCATGAAAACAACACCCGAACACAACGAGCGTATAGCGAAATTAACCTTCGCCTCTGTATATCCTCACTATATCACAAAGGTGGAAAAGAAAGGCAGAACAATAGAGGAATTGCATACAGTGATAGAATGGCTAACAGGATTTGATGAAAATAAATTGAAGGAACTCATAGATGAGAAAGTTACTTTTAAAACCTTCTTCCAGAGGGCTAAATTGAATCCCAACGCCCACCTCATTACGGGTGTAATCTGTGGCTATAGGATAGAGGAAATTGAAAACACACTAACGCAACAAGTACGGTATTTGGACAAGCTGGTGGACGAATTGGCGAAAGGAAGAAAGATGGAAAAAATCCTACGTGCGGGGTAGATATACCATTATGGCATTATAGTTGGCGTGGCTGTCGTCTTGAACGCTCTTGAGAGGTATAGGACAATAAACTTTTTTGAGGTCTCTACTCCGCTCGACCGGACAAACCACGATTGTATCTGTTTAGCCCCCGCTGGTGCGAGCATCTTGCTCGTGCCTTAACCGTCACTTGTTTAGAATAAATGGGGTTACTCATAAATATAGTACGAATATTTTTTTCTCTATATCTTTAGAGCAACCGTAGTTGACTTAGTATAATTTTAATACGCCCTCCGGCATACTTTAGATCGTCATCCCTGATGGCAATGTCGCACAATAGGAAGGCACGAGCAAGATGCTCGCGCCAGCGATGAGAAAAAATACATAGAAAAGACTGGTGCAACGCATAACTGAACAACAAATACAAATTAACAAAACCGTAAATCTAACCTTACTATTACTAATCGGATTCATTTGCTGTAAAAACTCTAGAAAGGAAATTGATAAACTTGAAATTGCTAAGAAGTATTATAAGGCTCTGGATAGTTCTGATGATTTAAAAATAACTCTTTTATTGACCGATAGCCTTGTGACCAAAGAAACCAAATATGACTATGAACAGATATTTTCTTTGAAAGAATATATTGAATGGTTGAAATGGGATGCTGTGTTTGAACCATCATACGAAATCCTTCAAATGGAACAGGAGGATGAAATTGTGAAAGCAAAGATTTCAAAAATCGACAAAAGAATCTCATTTCTTCACCAAGAACCAATTGTCACTAATCAAATTATCCGATTTGATAATGATAAAATCATCAGTATTGAAACAACAGAATATGTTATTTTCAATGATTCAACATTTGTTAAAAACAGAGATGGTATTGTAAGTTGGATTGACGAAAATCATCCTGAATTGAATGGTTTCATACACGACCAAACAGAGACTGGAGGATTAAAATACTTAAAAGCAATTGATCTATATAAAAACAAAAAATAACGTGCTACAAAACCAAATCTTGTGAAAAACACCTATCCATCCCAAAAATCATTACGTCCTTAAAGCAAATTTCATTTAAGTCCATAATATTGCATTAAGGGTATTGAATTGTTAACCCAAAAAAAAATAATATATTCATGAAAAAATCAATGTACAAATACCTAGTCTTTTTAGTTTTTACCGGTCTATTGTCCTGTAAATCCAATTCGAAAAATGAAAAAGTAGTAAATATCCAATCAGAGGCCACCGTTTCCAATGAATTAAAACAAGAAGTAATCCAGGATGCCAAGGGATGGCTGGGATTGATTTATGAGCAAGACTATTCCCAGAGTTGGGATAATGCGGCTTCCCTTTTTCAAAAAGCGGTTACAAAAGAACAATGGACGCAACAATTAAGTGGTATTGTGCCTCCCTTGGGAGAAGTAATCAGCAGGGACGTAATTTCATCGGAATACCATACAACACTACCAGGAGCACCGGATGGGGAATATATAGTTATCCAATTTAAAACCTCCTTTGAAAATAAAAACGAAAGTATAGAGACCGTTACCCAAATGAAGGATGGTGACCAATGGAAGATATCCGGGTACTTTATAAAATAAGCCTCAGCCTATTAGCTGTGAGACTATAAAAATAAAGGCTATTCTTAGTGTAGTTCGTTAAAGTCCACCTTTACCATTAAATCCTATATAGAACATGATCGAAACAATTACGTTAAGGAATAGCCCCAAATTGGATATTAGGCTTCAAAAAGATATGTTTGAAATAGTGGATCAGCTAACTCCAAAGAATAATGGCTCCTATGCATGTGGCAGTTTAAAGTCGGTCCAATTAAACAAGGGCTGGTTACTTTCCCTGCTTAGTTATATTCCATTTTTTTGGACGGTCCCCTTTGAACCGGGATTTAGAAACAGAACGCATCTCAATATTAAATTGGCCGAAAAGACCCTAAGAATATGGTTGGTGGGTTCGGATATGGAGAAAGCGGCCAGTGTAAAGCAGGAATTGAACAATAAAAAAGTATGACATTAAGAATTGTAATTTGTATTACAGTATTATTAAATACAGGCTTGGGGTTTAACGCTTCTGCCCAAGACCGCCCCAATATTCTTTTTGCAATTAGTGATGACCAATCA
The DNA here is from genome assembly GCF_023016025.1 of Arenibacter sp. S6351L. Classification (NCBI taxonomy): domain Bacteria; kingdom Pseudomonadati; phylum Bacteroidota; class Flavobacteriia; order Flavobacteriales; family Flavobacteriaceae; genus Arenibacter; species Arenibacter sp. S6351L. The sequence goes on from NZ_JALKBB010000019.1 coordinate 114,775, forward strand.
TTTTTCCATACGAGCTATGAGGGGTCGAACTTTGTTAAAACTCCTGCCTTTGATAGGGTTGCCCGTGAGGGGGTATATTTTTCCAACGCTTATGCCGGTTCTCCTGGGTGCGCACCTTCCAGAAGCGCCATTATTACGGGTAGACATCATTGGCAAAATGAACAGGCCGGACAACATGCCTCGGCATGGTTAAAGAAGTATGTTCCCTTTGTGGATCTGCTTGAAAAAAATGGATATGCCACAGGAAGAACCGGAAAAGGAGTTGGTCCTTTTCAATACGCCCGTACAGAAAGGGATTCGCTTTGGCGAAAAAACGATGCTGCCGGAGTTTCACATAGTAATCTTAAATATGAAAAGCAAAACGATGAACGATTTGCCAACGGCATCAACGCAACCAATTACTTTGGGAATTTTAGATATTTTGTAGAGAATATTAAAAAGGAGCAACCATTTTTTTTCTGGTATGGAGGCTATGAACCGCATAGGAGCTACGAAAAAGGATCTTGGAAAAATATGTCCAAAAAATTGGAAGATGTAGAGGTGCCCGAATTCCTTCCTGATAATGAGGAAATACGGGGAGATCTATTGGATTATGCGGTTGAAATTGAGTGGTTTGATCTTCATCTTCAAAGGATGCTCGAATATTTGGAGGAAATTGGGGAATTGGAAAACACTATTGTAATCGTAACTGCCGATAATGGTATGCCCTTTCCGCGTGCCAAGGCCAATAGCTATGAATACGGAGTCCATGTTCCTTTTGCTGTGAGGTACCCAAAGGAATTTCCGGGAAATAGGGTTGTAGAAGATCCCATTGGTTTTATTGATTTGGCACCTACCATTCTTGAAGTAACCAATACTTCCTCCAAAGGAATGCTCCCCATTACCGGGAAAAGTATATTGAATCTTTTGCGATCTAAAGAAAGAGGTGTCGTATCAAAAACGGAAAGAGCAGCATACTCTGGTAGGGAACGACACTCCTCGTCCAGATACTTAAATTGGGGATATCCTCAAAGGTCCGTACGCAAGGGAGATTATCTTTTTATTTGGAACATTAAACCCGAAAGGTGGCCAGCAGGTGCGCCACAAAAGTTTGCAGAAAATGATAGCACACAATTGCTTCCTATGCACGGACTGGATAAAAACAATACCTACCTAAATGGCAGTGCTTATACCGATATTGATGATTGCCCAACAAAAACCTATCTTATAGAGTATCATGAAGAAGTAGAAATTATGCCCTATTTCGATTTAGCCGTTGATAAACGTCCTGAATTTGAACTTTACAATGTGCAGCAAGATCCTTCTTGTTTAAAAAATTTATCGGGAACACCCTCATTGAAAAAGATTGAAGAGGCCTTAAAGACCCAATTATTACGGGAATTGAAAAAATCCAATGACCCCCGTATTGTAGGTCCCGATCACCAAATATTTGATAGCTACAAACGCTATTCTCCATTGAGAAAGTTCCCAAAACCGGATGATGTAAATTGATTGCTGTACCAAGAACCATAAAGGAATAAGAAACTAGACTGCTTCGCTACTAGAAACTAGATACTGGACTTTTTTTTGTCTTGACCTAAATCTCTAGACTCAAGATTCTACGCTACTGTTTACTGCCAACTTATTACTCACCACCCAACACTTCGATTTCGACTTCGCTATTAGATTAGCATTATTAAATTTATAGATGTTTAATCAGATAAAAGTTACTGAACAACCAGAGGAGAAAAGGTGACCTATTTCGACTCACA